>CAZHLZ010000230.1:0-6436 GCA_964532475.1 uncultured Chitinophaga sp. | reverse complement strand
TTAATTGAGCAACTTGCCCCGGAGTAGCTGGGCAAAAAACAAAAGTATCTGTTTCTTCAACAGCATAGTCTCCTGCTGCTCCTCCAGAATCAAGGAAAGCATCGCCACAAGCGTATTGCGCTGAAGCAAAGCCTTGTAGGCCAAATACCAAGCCAATAATTAAGTAAATTTTTTTCATGTGTTTTATATTTTAAGTCGTAAAGATAAAAAAAAGAATTAACATTGTAAAAAAATTAACATAATGAACTTAAATTTTTCAAACAAAACTGTTTTAGTTTGTGGTAGCACACAAGGGATTGGAAAAGCTGCAGCACTTGAATTTGCTAGCAATAATGCAAATTTGGTATTGATTGCACGAGATGAAAAAAAATTAAAAGATACCTTACAAGAACTTCAATGTGAAAATGGGCAAAAACACAGTTACTTAATTGCTGATTTCTCTAAGCCTGAGGAATTACAAAAAATCATTGAAAATTATATTTCAAATGGTGGAGATTGCCATGTTTTGGTTAATAATACAGGAGGTCCAAAAGGTGGTTTGATTCTTGAAGCAGCAATAGAAGAATTTACCAACACCTTTAATCAGCACTTGGTATGCAATCACATTTTGGTGCAGGCTTTGGTTCCATTAATGAAAAAAAATGGTTTTGGAAGAATCATAAATGTAATTTCTACGAGTGTAAAACAGCCACTTCCAAATTTAGGCGTTTCAAATACTATTCGTGCAGCAGTTGCAAATTGGAGTAAAACCCTTGCCACTGAATTGGCACCAAGTAATATTACTGTTAATAATGTGCTTCCAGGGGCAACAAATACGATTCGTTTACAAGGAATTGCAGAAGCTAAATCTCAAAAAACGAACGAATCTGTTTCAGATATTTTCAAGGAAATGGCAGCTGAATCTCCCATGGGAAGAATTGCAGAACCTGAAGAAGTTGCAAATGCGATTGTATTTTTAGCATCACCTGCAGCAAGTTACATTAATGGAATTAATCTTCCAGTAGACGGCGGTAGAACTAAATCTTTGTAATGAAAAACATAGCTATTGTTGGTCTTGGTTGGCTTGGCTTGCCTCTGGCTGAAAACTTAAGTTCTAAAGGTTATATTATAAAAGGAACTTCTACTTCTGATGAAAAAGTAAATTTCTTAAGGTCCCAAGGAATAAGTGCGATAAATTTGAATTTTAATCAAGAAATTGATGAAAAAAGCGCCCAATTATTTTTCAAGGATTCAGAAATTTGCGTCATCACCATTCCTCCATCAAAATGTGCGTTTAATTCATATAGAACGCAAGTGTTAAAAATTGTATCTTTGTTTGAAAAAAGGTGTAAATTCATTTTTATTAGCTCGACGAGTGTTTATTCTGATGCAGTTTTGATCGCACAAGAAGATTCAAAAACTATTACAGATTTTAACTTCTCGGCTCAACTTTTTTTAACTGAAAAATCTTTGAGTACCCTCTTATGTGAAAGACTAACAATATTAAGATTTGCAGGACTTGTTGGCCCAAATCGAAATCCTGCGAAGTTTTTGTCGGGGAAAGAAAATCTTCCAAATGGAAAATCTCCTGTAAATTTGGTTCATCTGGAAGATTGCATTTCATTTATTAAACAAGTAATAAGGCAAAATTCTTGGGGAGAAATTTTTAATGTATGTGCGAGCGAACATCCAAGTCGTGAAGAATATTACACTGCAAATTGTATCAAGAATGGTCTTCCTGCCCCTAACTTCTCAAAGGAAAATGATGATAAGTTGCAAAAAATTGTTTCGAATGAAAAGGGGAAAACAAGGCTAAATTTCACCTACAAATTTGATTCACCATTTGATTTTTAAATCATTTTTTGAATTTATTGCAGGCAATGAGTTATTTTTGCATTTAGAAAGCTAGCAAAAATAATTAGCTTCCAGCTTGATTTTTTACCAAGATAATGCAGATTGTTTCAAAAGATTCCCTAAATATTATTAAACACCTTAGTTTTTTGCGTGTTTGGAATATTTTTGTGCTTTATTTTTCATTCATTATTTCTAGAATTTTCAGAAAAAGCATTCAACTTGGAAAAATTTTTTCGGCAAGCATCGAACCTAGTACAGCATGTAATTTAGCGTGTCCTGAATGTCCAAGTGGCCTAAAAAGTTTTTCGAGACCAACAGGAAAAATTGATCTTGAAAGTAATAAAAAAATCATTCAAGAAGTTGGAAAACAATTGTTTTATATCAATTATTATTTTCAAGGTGAACCATTTTTACATCCTCAATTTTTAGAATTAATCAAAGAAGCCAAGAGGAATAAAATTTATACAGCAACTTCCACGAATGCACATTTTATTTCTAAAGAAAAAGCAACAGAAATTGTCCAATCAGGTTTGGATCGATTAATTATTTCAATTGATGGAATGACTCAAAAAACGTATGAAAGTTACCGTGTTAATGGTCTTTTAGAAAAAGTTATTGAGGGAAGCAAAAACATGGTGGAAGCGAAAAAAAATCTCAATTCGCAAACACCCCACTTAATTTTTCAATTTTTGGTTGTAAAACCCAACGAACACGAGGTGGATCAAGTATTCGATTTGGCAAAATCCATTGGAATTGATGAGCTTAGGTTAAAAACAGCGCAAGTTTACAATTATCAATACGGAAATGAACTGATTCCTGATAACGAGAAATATGCACGTTATGTCAAGAAAAAAGATGGTACTTACCGTTTGAAGGCGACAACAGGAAATCATTGCTGGCGCATGTGGTCTTCTTGTGTTTTTACTTGGGACGCACAAGTTGTTCCTTGTTGTTTTGACAAAGATGCAAGCATAAAATTGGGCTCAGCCTTAGAAGAAAATTTTAACCATATTTGGAAATCAAAAAAATATACTAATTTTAGGAATCAAATTTTAAGTGGTAGAAACCAAATTGAAATTTGTAAAAATTGTTCCGAAGGTTCAAAAGTTTGGATTTAAATATAATAATATACACATGAAAAAAACCGTCATTTTGCTAATTTTAGCTTTATCTTTTGCTTTTGAAAATAAAGCGCAAACATCTATTCCTAAAAGAGGATTTGCTGTTGATTGGATGCAACCTTTGGTGAATTCTAACCCGACAGTTGGGAAATTTGAGAAAATTGAGTTAGGAATCCATTTAACGGACTCTATAAAAAAACTCATTTCAAATTATGTAAATGAAGTTGCAAATGGTAATAAAATCAATCCTTTTAATCCGGAGGAAATCGATATTTATGCTGAATTTATACATGCTTCGTTGTCAAAAAATAAACGTATAAATGCATTTTATTTCGAAGATTTTAAGAGAAATACTTCCAGCTCAAATGTTGAAGATTGGAACTGGAGTCAAGTGGCACAAGAGAATAAATTCAGGTTACGTTTTACTCCAAATTTAATTGGAAAATGGAATTTTATCGTTTATGTAAAAATAAAGGGCAAACAAGTAACTCAACTTGGTCCTTATGATTTTGCCTGCAAAGATTCACAAAAGGCTGGATATGTGTCGGTTGCCTCTAATAAACGATATTTGGAACTTGGAGGGAAGTCGTATTTGCCGATAGGACAAAATTTGCCAAAACCAACCTGCTACTTCAAAAAAGATGCTGCTGGTGCAATCACAGATGATCCTTTTGGATGTTCCACTTGTCCATGTGCAAATGTCGAAGAATGGTGTCCGCACTTGAAAAAATTACCAATGTATCCAAAAGCTTATATGGTTTATTTGGAAGAATTGGAGAAATTCAAAAAAGCGGGGGCAGATTATTTTAGATTCATTATTTTCCCTCATACCTATGAACTTGAATACGATAAATTAGGAAACTATTATGCTCGAATGAATGTAGCTTGGGAATTAGATAAAATGATTGAAAAAGCAGAAAACCTTGATTTGAAAATTCATTTTAACATGTTTCTTGGATATCCATTGACAAAAGCACATTACGGAGTAGAGGCCTGGGATTGGTACTCTAATAACGAGTGGGATAACGGATATTGTTACCGCACTGAATTGAACATGAAAGAACCAGCTGAGTTCTTGACAAATCCTGACGCTAAAAGACATTTTAAAAATAGACTTCGATATTTAATTGCACGTTGGGGTTATTCCACCTCCATTGCCTTGTTTGAATTAATGAGTGTAATCAACAATAAATTTCCAGATAATCCAAAAGAGTTGTATTTATGGCAGTTGGAAATGACAAAATACATCAAAGAAGAATTGGGTCACGATGAGCACATTTTAACCGTAAATTACCACAATGGAAGACCAAATTTGAAAGGTGGTGATGAATCTTTTTCAATTCCATACTTGGATATTTTGACATACAACATTCACCGAGGAGAAATTTATCGTTCGCCTTTGCAAGATAATTACACCATGTACCAAAAGCACAATAAACCAATGCTATTTAGCGAAGTTGGAACTGGTGATTTGGAGTTTGAATTGTGTGATAATAATTCAGAATGGTACAAAGATTTATGGGCAACAATTTTTTCGGGAACTGCATCGGCGGGAATCAATTGGAATGAGCAACACAACTACAAATTGTGGGAAAATTACAAAACGGTGAAGGAGTTTACCAAAAACATCAATTTTAATGAGTTTTCAGAACTTTATTCTTCAGTGAGCAAAAATAAATTGATTGAAACGATTGGAATGTATGACAATTCTCATCAAAAAGCAATTGGAATGATTCAAAATACAACTTGGAATTATTATTCTAATTCAACGGATGGACCCTGTAAAACTAAGGTAATTCCAGGTAAAAAGTTTAGAGTTTTCAAGTCTTTCAAGTCAGGAAGCAAAAAAACACGTATTCAATTAAAATCGGTGAACCCTAACAAAGAATATGAATTAATGTGGTTAAACCCCTTTACAAACAAGGTGATTGAAACTGTTACAATTAAATCTGATAAAGCTGGAAAAATGACTTTAAATTATCCTGAATTAACTAAAGATTTGCCTTTTGTGATTTATAAAATCAATGAAAAAGGAGTTGTTTATTCGAATAATGCACCAAGTAAATTGGAAGAAAAAAGTGTGAATGTTAAAAATGCAGTTAAAGAATAAGTGTTTGACATGAACGAAATAATGCTTTGATTGTACAAGCAAAAACAAATTAAATACACATGAAACAATTAGCAATTTTATTTTTAACACTTTCGGGTTTTGTTTTTGGACAAAAAGCCAATGAAGTAATCGTTTCTTCGGAAATCAAACAAGTGAAACTATTTTTAACCTCTGGTGAAATGACACACAAGGCGGATGTGAAATTAAACAAGGGAAGAAATAAAGTTATTTTCACTGGAGTTTCAGCCTATGCTGACCCTCAAAGCATTCAGTTTAAAAGTAATTCTGAATATAGATTGGTTTCTTTTTCAACGGAAATGGATTTCTTGGCGGCGGAACAATTTAATCCTAGAATTGTGAAATTGAAAGATTCATTGAATGTTTTGAAGGATGCTTTGCAATCAAATTCAGATATTAATAGCTCGTTTCAAGCAGAATTAGCTTTCATGAATACGAACAAGGATTTGAAAGGAAGCACTCAAAATATTACCATCGCTCAAATTAAAGAGGCTGCAGAGTATTACCGAAAAAGAACCTTAGAAATCAATAAAGAGGTCAGCAAATTAAACAAGGAGCGCAATCTGCTAAATGAAAAAGTGGAATTAGTTAGATTTCAATTAACGGAATTGAATTTTAATGAAAATCAACGAAGTAATCAAGTGATTGTGCTGATTGATGTGGATCAGGCCGCAACGAGTGCATGCAGTTTGACCTATTTGGTTAGTGATTGTGGTTGGGCAGCAAGTTACGATTTATTGACAAACGATGTGAATCAGAAAATTAACTTAAAATACAAAGCACAAATTTTTAACAACACAGGAAATGATTGGAACAATGTCGATTTGATTTTATCAACAGCTGACCCACGATTATCGGCTTCGCAACCAACATTAGCGCCTTGGTTTTTAGATTATTATTATGGTGATGTTACAACTGGAAAAAAATCTGTGGCATCTTATAAATCTCAAGAACAAAATTACGATTATCGTTCGGAGGTTGAAACCAACCTGAATTGGGCAAATCAACGTGCGTACGATAATTATATGTTGGAAGGCGATGTGCAAAACACTATGCAAACTCTATCTCGTGGTCAAAATGAGATGAGTAAATTTGAATCCTTAAAAAACGGAAAAACACCGATTCAAATGGAGCAAATTGAAATTTCTGAATTGACAGCAGAATTTGTCATCCCAAGTAAATTTTCTTGTCCAACTGATGGAAAACCTTATGTGGTTGATGTAAAAGATTTGAATTTGGACGCAACATTCTCTTACGTTTCTGTACCAAAATTAGACAACGGAGCATTTTTGTTAGCAAACATTGTGGGATGGCAGGATTTAGATTTGATGCCTGGTCCAAAAAATGTGTATTT
>CAZHLZ010000229.1:0-6451 GCA_964532475.1 uncultured Chitinophaga sp. | reverse complement strand
AAAATTCCTTTGGAGAAAAAACTAAATCAAGACAATATTTATGTGATTAACCATTTCAGTGGCATTGACACCAATAAAATTAAAAGCAAAAGTCAAATTATGTATGTAGATATTGCAGCAGATTTCTCATTTCCACAAAATAAAATCTTGCCCTTTTTGCAAGAAAAATATACTTTAGATACCCTTTATTCTTTTCAAGAATATTACAAATTATATCTTTTTAAACACTGAGTTAGAACGTTTAAAAGCATATCTCAATGCCACATTTGCGAAGATACCAAGTCGAGTAACTGGCATAAAAGTAAAATTAGGACCTACTTCCATTGCAATATTGATATTAGAAAAATTTGGAGTGAATTCTATTCCTAGAGCTGCATCAGCGCGAAGCGAAAATCCATCATAAACAATAACATCACCCTCACCTCTATATCCACCTACAATGTAATATTGAGCTGTTGGGCCCAAGCCTGCATACCAAGTATAACCTGTACTTTTACCAATCTGAAAATTATATTGAACCATGGTTTGGGCTGTCAGATAACGGTTTTCAGCATCAAGATTAACTCCAATATAATTATCTAAAGCGAATTTCTTTTTAATAAAAAACTTTCCATTTAAGGTAACAATTCCTGGGTATCCAGATTTTACTCCTATCGCAGACTTATAATCTTGCGAAAAGCTTGAAAAACAGAATAGAAAGGTAATTGCCAATAAAAATAATTTCATAATTTTTAGTTTTTCCTTTTTTGCTCAAATATCAGAAAAAGGTTACAAAATATTTTAGCCGTAAATTACATCCAATGCATCACACATAATTTGTGCAGCTTCAGACAAAATTGCTGCTGTATGTGCCTCTGAAACAAAGCCGACTTCATATCCACTTGGTCCCAAATAAACTCCTTTGTTTAATAATTCACGGTGTAAATGTTTGAAACCTGTCATGTCTGGATTAATTTCTTCCGCAGCACGAATGGTTTTTTTACCCGCGAAATTTAACCAGAAAATAGAACCAATGTGCACAATTTCAAAATCGTATCCCTTTGTTTTTGCGTGTGAATTGATTGGTGCTAAAAAATCTTTTGTTTTTTGTTCTAATTCTTCATAAAAATTAGGCTTTGCACATTCTGTTAATTGTGCGATTCCAGCCGCCATTGCCACTGGATTTCCCGACAAGGTTCCCGCTTGATAAACTGGCCCATCTGGAGAAACACAAGCCATAATTTCCTTTCTTGCTCCGTAAGCTCCAACAGGTAAACCACCACCAATTATTTTTCCATAGGTAACAATATCTGGAGTAACTCCATAATGTTCTGCTGCACCAGAAAATGCAACCCTAAAACCAGAAATTACCTCGTCAAAAAAGAGCAAAATGTTATTTTCTGTACAAATTTCTCTTAAAAATTTCAAGAATGACAATTCTTGCAACAACAATCCATTATTCGCCGGAATTGGTTCTATGATTGCACAGGCGATTTCACCTTTGTGATCTTCAATACATTTTTTTAATGCTTCTTTATCATTTAAAGGCAAAACTAAGGTTTCTTTGGCAAAACTTTCAGGAACTCCAGCACTTGAAGACTCTCCAAAAGTAACCAATCCACTTCCAGCTTTCACTAGTAAAGAATCGGAATGTCCATGATAGCAACCTTCAAATTTAATTATTTTATCTTTTTTGGTGTAACCTCTTGCCAAACGCAAAGCAGACATAACTGCCTCTGTACCAGAACTTGTGAAACGAATTTTATCAATGAATTTATTTTTACTTAAAATCAATTCTGCCAATTCATTCTCCAATCGCGTTGGAGCTCCAAAACTTGCACCATTTTGCAAGGTAGAAACAATTTTATCATATACGTTCGGATGATTGTGACCTAAAATTAATGGTCCCCAAGAACAGCAAAAATCAATAAATTTATTATCGTCTTCATCCCAAATGTGGCAGCCATCCCCTTTTTTGATAAATAAAGGAGTACCTTCAACAGATTTAAATGCACGCACAGGGGAATTTACTCCTCCAGGAAAATAATTTTTTGCTTTAGCGTATAACTCGGTAGAAATTGATTGATTTATTGTTGATTTTATTTCCATTTTATCTAAATTTTTAACTTTCTCTATTCTTCAAATATTCAACCAAGGCAAATAATTTCATTTTTTCTTGGTCAGAAACGTGTATTTTTTTTAATTCAGTTAAGCCTTTTTCAATGTAAAAATCTCGCAACCTTAAGACTTCATTTTTCACTCCAATTTCTGAAAAAATGACTAAGGTTTGATCAATTTTCTGGGATGAATCCTGAATCTGTAGTGTATTTAACAAAAATTCTTTCTGAAACGGTGTTGCCAATTCCATTGCTTTTAACATCAAAATTGTTTTTTTATTCGCAATAATGTCTCCACCAACTTGTTTTCCGAATTTTGCTGCATCGGCATACAAATCCAAGTAATCGTCTTGAATTTGAAAGGCAATTCCAATGTATTGACCAAAATTATAGATTGCTTTTCTATCTTCCTCACTTGCATCTGAAATAATTGCTCCCAACTCCAAGGCACAGCCTAATAAAACGGATGTTTTAAGCCGAATCATTTCAATGTATTCAGCAATGGAAATGTCATTTCTCTTTTCAAAATCCATGTCCATTTGTTGCCCTTCGCAAACTTCAACTGCAGTTTGATTAAAAACCTGCATCAAAGCTGGTAAATGCCTCGCTTCTTGTTTACACAATTCTTGGTAGGCTTTCACTAATAATACATCACCAGATAAAATGGCAATATTTGTGTTCCATTTGGTGTGAACCGTTTCTTGTGCTCTTCTTAGCGGCGCTTCATCCATGATATCGTCATGAATTAAAGAGAAATTGTGAAAATATTCAATAGCCAAAGCAGCAGGAAGAACATCTCCCAATTTTTTACCAAAAATATCGGCAGCTAATACGCTCAAAATAGGTCGAATACGTTTTCCTCCTAACTTTAAAAAGTAACGAAGAGGTTCATATAAATTAGTAGGGTTTTGTGGGATATCAATAGCTTGAATTTCTTGTTCTAAAAGTGAAGCTAATTTTTGTAATTGTTCTTCCATTTATTATAAACAAAAATTATTCTGTTATTGTTTTCGGTTTTGAGTCATCATTTTGCTGAACTTGCAATTCATTCCAATCAATATCAGAATCTTCATCAAAAATATCGAAATAGGGCTCTTGGAATGATTTTGTCGTAATTATTTTATCCAAAGACATAAGTAGTGCCGGTAACAAAATTAAATTTGTAATCATGGCAACAAACAGAGTCAAGGAAACCAATAAGCCTAGAGCTTGTGTTCCACCAAATTGCGAAAATGCAAATACCGAAAATCCAGCAAATAAAATCACAGAAGTATAAAACATTCCCATACCAGAATCTTTAATCGCAATAATGACACATTCTTTCATGGTCCATTTTTTGGTTTTAAGATCTACCCTATATTTAGCTAAGAATCGTATGGTTTCATCCACAGAATTTCCCAATGCAATACTGAAAATGATCAAAGTTGAAGGCTTCAATGGAATATTAAACCAACCCATGATTCCAGCCGTAAACAACATAGGAATGATATTTGGAATCATAGAAATCATTACCATTCTCCAAGATCTAAACAAAATCGCCATCAAAATTGAGATAGACAAAACAGCCAGTAAAATACTTGAAATTAAGTTATCCACCAAATACATGGTACCTTCAGATGCAACTACGGAAGTTCCAGTAAGGGTTGCCTCGTAATAATCGTCATCAATTGCTTTTCGTAATGAGGTATTAAAGTTTTTCTTACCGTAGTATGATTTTACTTTCTCACCATCCAAATCAAATTCATTCTGTAAACTTTCATTGTTATTACTTAAAATCTCAGTTAAATTATTGTAAATACTAGGATTTTCGTAAATAATTGAATCAATGTATTGTTTTTTCCCTTTTTGAACTTTGGCAAAATGATTTTCAATCGTAGGTTTTTCAGGATTCAAAATTAAATCGATTTCCTTTTTCATTTTCTTCACTTGATCCGCCACAACATAAGAACCTACATCCTTCATTTGAGTTCTAATCCTCAAGGTTGTGCTTGCTGTATCAATTAATTCTTTCAGAGAAAAATTAGCAGGAGTTGAATTTGAGATATCGAAATTCTCGGAATTATCGTTTACCTTTAAATAACGCTTAATTCGGAGTTTATCCATATTTGAAAAAACAGTATAATTTTCCTTATTGTTCCCGTAATAGGCCATATTAATGACCTTTACAAAATCAATGTAAGATAAACTTTTTGAAAATAGCCCGTTTTTTGATGCATAACGTTGTTGAATTGAATCAACCTTGGCCATTGTTTCATTTCCAAAGAGTCGACCAGCCTTTTTATAATTTACAACTATTTCAAAAGGGATGGAACCTCCAAAATTCTTTTCTATAAATTGAACATCTTTTAAGATGGTATCTCCTTTTGGCAAATCGCCTGTAATATTTCCAGTTGCTTTAATTCTAATTATTCCGAAAATACTTACAGTTACAATTACAATGGAAGAAATGTAGATCCATTTTCGTTTGTAGGTCGCAATATAAATGATTTTTTCAATCATCCAGTTTCCGTACTTTTGGTCTAAATGACCAAGCTGTTTTTCTTTTGGAACTTTACTTACACTGCAAAAAATCGGCACTAAGGTGATGGAAAGTAGAAAAACCACCATAATATTTAATGAAGCAATAAAACCAAATTCCATTAATTTTTCAGAATTAACAAAAATCGATGCAGCGAAACCCATTGCCTCTGTAAGGTTTGTAAGAAATGTTGCGAAACCAATTTTCTTAATTACCTCAGAAACTGCCCGCATTTTATTTCCATGCCGCCTATATTCTTGATGATACCTTAAAATTAAAAATACACAGTTGGGTATTCCAATAATAATGATCAAAGGCGGAATCAATGCCATCAAAATGGACAAGTGAAAACCTAACATGGCAATAGAACCTAGTGCCCAAATTACTGCGACAAAAACTACGATATTACTTAAAAGTACCGCTTTAAATGATCTGAAAAATAAATATAAAATAAGGGAAGTAGCAAGAATCGTTAAACCAATGAAAAAGTACATTTCATTGATGATCCTTTTTCCAATGATAATTCGAATATGAGGCAAACCTGCAAAATGTGTTTTGCCAAATTTTTTCTCATAACTTTGGGCTAACTTTTCAATTTCAAGAACAACCTTATTTTTCTTCTGGTTAACCAAAAAATCTTCATTTAGACCAATAATCATTAATGAAACATTCGATTTTGAATTGTATAAAATTCCATCATACAAAGGGTTATTTTTTACCTCTCGTTTGATTGAATCTATACTTTTTTCACGATAGGTTTTATCATAGAAAATTGGTTTTGCCTCAAATTTCTTTTGAGTTTGATTGTTATGGATTGTAAACAAAGTTGCTTCAGATACAACATTATTTACTCCATCAAATTGCAAAATAGAATCTCCTAATTCTTTCCATTTCAGGAAAATATCTTCCGAATAAAGCGAATCAGATTGGATTGCAATCACGAGTGAGGAACCGTCCTCACCAAACATGGATTTAAATTTTAAATAATTAGATTGTGCTTCTGAATCTCGCGGAAGCATGTTTCCATACTTGTTATCAATTTTAATTCCCGTAAATGCAAAATATGCGAAAAATCCAGTTAAAATTGTAAGTACAATTAAAATAAACCAACGATTTCTTAATATTATATTAGCAATTTTATGCCACATGTATCTAATTCTAAAATAAAAAAAGAAACAAAGTTAACAAAATAATTGAAATTAAGAAAATCTCACGTTTTGGAGCAAGAGAAACTCACACTTATTTTTTTAGCCGAAAATTAAACGGATTCACACAAATAGCAGAGAAAACTAGAAGTTTTTAGATTATCATTCAAATCCATGAATGAAAAATTCGTGCAAATTTGTGAAATATGTGGCTATAACTTTTATTGAAATTCATTTTGGTTCGACTCTTCGAGTCGGTTGATTGTTTTCTAGATTATTTTTAGAAAGGTGTGACCTTTTCAAGGTCGGGGAAATTGCCACAAATTACACAGATTTACACAAATAGCAGAGAACACTAAAGATTTTAGATTATCATTCAAAACCATGAATGAATAATTCGTGCGAATTTGTAAAATCTTGGGAAATAACTTTTATTGAAATTCGTTTTGGTTCGACTCTTCGAGTCGTTTCATTGTTGGCAGGACTATTTTTTAGAAAGGTGTGACCTTTTCAAGGTCAGAGGAAATTGCCACAAATTACATAGATTTACACAAATAGCAGAGAACACTATAGGTTTTTAGAATGTTTTTCAAAACTAGGAATGAATAATTCGTGCGAATTTGTGAAATCTGTGGCTATAACTTTTATTGAAATTCGTTTTGGTTCGACTCTTCGAGTCGTTTCATTGTTGG
>CAZHLZ010000228.1:0-6485 GCA_964532475.1 uncultured Chitinophaga sp. | reverse complement strand
AAAGCAAGAAAAACTAAAATTATTATAATCCTCATAACACAGAAATTTTAGTTTCACAAATTATTGTCCCGTTTTTTGATACTTTAGCAATTAACATGGTGTTTTTTTATTCAAATTTATTAAAGTTGCATTTAATACTGAATGTTCCAGGTATGGTAACCGCCAGCTGTTACATAAATGCTGTCTTTTATTGGTGTTGTAATACCGTTTTTTGTTACTGTGCCTTCGTATTTGTACATGCCCATTGGAATGCTATTCGTATTTCCAAAATGGCTGTAACAACCTTCATATTCTTGCAAATTACCAAATGAGTAATCTATTACATCTTGATGACTAAAAACGATGCTCAATAAATCATTCTCGTTAAAACAATTAACATTCGAAATATTTTTACTCAAAAAACCATAATTCACCAATGGTAAATCATAAGTTACCATATTGTTCTCAATAACAACATTTCCTGATTTGATGTTATCATAATATTTTTTATCATCATAAAAAAATGACAAACTATATTGCCGAGAATCCTTTTTTCTAAATGTAAAACTATACTCGCCATTTTCGTTGGTGGTGGTTGATTCCACTATTTTTTTTCCTACACCGTCTTGGGAACCAGGTATTTCAGTTTTATTTTTCAACAAATTCACTTTGATGCCACTAATTGCCTCATCTGTTACTGGATTAAAAACTCTACCTTTTATTGAATGCTCTTTTCCACATGAAAATAGGATAAAAAAAAGATTTAAATGAATTAAATATTTCATAAAATTGATATTTTCGTTTCACACAAAATAATTTCATTTTTTAAAATGCGGGCAATAAACAAATTGTTCTTTTGAAAATTATTCAATTTTATTTGCTGCTTGTTTTTAAGCTTAATTTTATCTACCAAAACTCCTTGCAAGTTGTAAATTTGTAATTCACCTAATTCATCACCTAATTCATCACAGTTTATGGTAAAAGTTCCATCATTGGGATTGGGATAAATAGAATTTTGAGAAGTGTAATCTTTGATAGTATCCTGATCTAATTTACTATTTTCGTGTAATAAAAAATAATTGTGCTGTAAATTGTTGCTATTTGTAACATTAATACCACTTGGTTCACAGTAATTGAGCCAAATATAAGCATGTACTTTTGCTCCTTGTTTTATATGAGTGCCAGGTTTAAATTCTATGCTTACCCCTGCTTCTAAATCTAAATTAGCGTTTGCTTGAATGTTGTAATCTCCGAAGGGTGTTTTTGGGCTTAGGTTATTGCCAGTTTTGATGACATTTTTTGCACGGTATTTGGCTTTGTATTCGTAATCATTTCGCGCGTATTCTCCCAAGTTTTGATTTTGTAAATCCAGGTACCACGGTTCTATTTCGTTCAGAAGAAAAGAAATCAGTTCACTCTGGTCATTTTGACCATCTTCATCATTAATTAAGGTAATGTGTTCGTAAGTTTTGTCATCACAAAAAATTGCATTCATTGGGGTTAAATTTTGGTAATCGTTAGATCTTCCTAGATGAGGATAACCAAAATAATTACTTGCATCATCAAAATCATTTATATCATCATTTAAATTATTAAACATTAATCCGTTGGTTTTCAAATTGTATCTCATATTAGTTGGCCATTCTCTTGGGTTAATTGCTAGGGCTGATACTGTAGGCACAAATACCTGATTACCATCGTAATCATAATCGTTAAAACCTAAGAGTGAATTCCAATCTAAACCGTCGTTAATAGTTTCTCGGATTTTGTTGTGGTAGCTACCATAACAGTTGTCCATTTCTATTAAATTATCCGTAAAAACAAAATCATTTACAAGTATATTAGTCGAATTACTCAAATAAGGTTTTCGAGTCACCACCCTTTTAAAAAGCAATTGATTTGTTTGGTTTTTTTCAGCATATAACTTTACATCCCATTTTTTATGTGAAAGTAAACCAAAGACATGACTATCATCACCCCATGTTAAATCCCCTGCAGAGAGATCGGTATAATCATCATCTGAGTTACTTCCAACAGCAATAGCTACATTTCTAGTTGCACTTGGATATCCTCTATATTTAGTTAAAGATTCACCAAGGTAAAAATCATTATTTAATATCGATAGGAAATTTACTCTTCCAGAGTGAAAATAATGGTCTGCACCGTCATTTCCATGAATACCATCAAAGTGGTAGCGCAATTGTTCTTTTGACCCTTGGGTCAACAAGCCGTTGTATGCAATATTAAATACTGGAGCACCAGATGTATTTGCCCATAAACTTCTTGCGGCCCACTGATGTGCCAAAGGGATATTTGCCCCTTCATTAGGTGAATCAACAGGAATCCACATACGAACATGGTGATTTTCACCATTTGCAAAAAAATGTTCACTTTCCATCTGCATTAGAGCAGAACGCCAAAACTGTCCTCCCATACTAAACCCTAAGACCACAGTCTCAAATTTTGAATTAAATAATTGTTTTTGAGGTTCAATAAAATTTGTGATAAAACTTTTCATTAATTTACCACCTGCAATTATAGAGTTATGAGCAGGGTCAATTCTACAAATAATAACATCATAACCATTTTTGGCCAGCAATTCACAAAAACCATCTCCTCCATATTCACTTCCTTTGAAATTGAATTTTTCTGCAAATAATTCAATGAGTGAAGGAGCTAAACTTCCATTTTGAATTGGAGGTCTATAACCGTGAAGCATAATAATTGGCTTTTGAATTGTAAATGTCGTATTACATGTACCATACAAAACATTATAGTTAAGGGTTAATCCTGCAATTTCAGGATCAGAATCATCCGTGTATGGGATTTCAAAAGGAGGAATGATTAGAGATTTATTGGTGGTTGTAGGTGGTAGATTAACTTTTATTATTTGAGAATTAAAGGTGGATTCATTATTCTTGAAAACCGTTTCAAAATAAAAAATGGTATCATTTTCATTTAAAAATAAATCAATAGATTCACCAATTTTTAAAGTATGTTTTTGACCAGCATAAGTAATTTTTACATGTTTAATCTTTTTATTCTCTTCAAATATATAATTTGAATTCAATTCTAGTCTCAGTTCATTATTGATGAATGTTTCATCACTTAAAATTGAAGTTAAAGAATATCTATTTTCATCAAAAATTAAATTGGGATTTTGACCTTGATAATTCCATCCATTTGAAAAGCTTAATGTACCATCTGTGTATTTGTCTGGTTTGACATTGTATGCATTAAAATCGACAATACCTATTGGTAAGGTTAATTTTTTATTAGAGTTTGAATTAATATATATGAAATCAAATAATTCTAAAGTCAATTCATTTACTTTATTTTTTAAGTCTTGATTAACACTTGCTAAATTTTTAGCATGATACATGTACAACCAATCTTTTGCATCAATTGAGGGTGAATAATTACTTTTTAGAGATAATATTTTGTCCATTTCTAACATTACAGCCCTATCTAACAAGATTTTATTTTTTCCAAGTTTTTGAGAAAGTTTATTGTATTCCTGTTTTGCTAATTGATATTCCGAAAAGTAAGTTGTATCTTGAGCCATTAGGACTTTTAAACTTAGTATAACAAATATAGAAAAAAATAACTTCATATCCTTATTTTTTAATTTTTTTTTCCAACTCTTCTATACGTTGGTTTTGCTTGTCAATGTTTTGAAGTAAAGATTCTATAATCTTTTGTTGTTCAATTGCATGTAAAGTCAACTCTTCAATTTTCTCTATACTTATTTTACTGATTTCACCCAAATTTAATCCATCGCTTTCAACCGTGATTGCCTTTGGCACATTTGGTAAATGTCCATTTTCCTTTATGAAGACTTCCACTTGTTGCAAAGGCATTAAATGGTAAGCGTCCTTAAATACATAGTCAGGCCAGCTAGCCAAATCAACTTTAATTTCTCTTGCTTGCACCAAACCATTGTTGTTGATTTGAAAAATTTTTCTATCCAAATTTTGAATTTGAAAAATAGCAGAATTAAAGGAACTATTTTGGTTAAAAGTGCCATCAAATAGAATTTCTTGGCTGTTTGCAATTTTCATTTTTGTACACTCAACTGTACCTTTTCCACTTACAGAAAAGGTGCGTTCATTTAGTTCATCGAAAAATACTGAGCGAACCTCAAGTGCTAAATCATCTTCAGAAGTATGAAATGTTCCTTTTGTAGCTGATAATCTACCAGCATAATCAACGCTGAACCTGTCATAGCCATAATTCCCTCGAATTAATAAAGCATTTGACGAATTGTAGGCTGGTTCAAAAAATTCAATTGATTTGGTAAGTGCTGTTCCATTATTGTTTATTTGAAAGAGTTTACCGTCAGCATTTTCAATATTGAATAAATTATATGGTTGTGTAGAATTTTGAGAATATCTCGCGTGAAATAAGCCAGCTGAACTCACAGGATCAATGCTTCCCAATGCAATTCTTGATGAATAAATGGCTCCTATAACATCTAATTTAACCCTTGGTTCTGTTGTGTTAATACCAACGTTTACTTCAGGACAAGAAGAGAAAATTTTATTAGTACCATTCATCCAAACAGGGTCATAAACGAGTCCGTCACTTGAACAAACTTTCTCCTTATACATTTCTTTACTTATGGCTTCAAGAAATGTACTCTTTTCCTCTTTGATTAACCCACCATTTTCGTCAATTAATAGAATGTTATCTGTTTCTAAACCATTACTTTGATTCAAGTTTGGTAATTTAACCTGCTGTTCAACTGTTAAATTATTTTGTATTCTTGCATTTTTTTGAATTAAAATGGAATCTTTTACCATTAACATGGAGTCAATATGCACATTACCATTAACATCCAGTTTTGCTGATGGATTCAAGGTTCCAAGACCAACATTACCATTTTCTGGCAATACATTTTCTTGTGCAAAACTAGAGAAGGATAATGTTGCGCTTAACAGCAACAAAAGGTAAATCGTTAAATTAGAAGTTTTCATAGATGTACTTGTGTTTATTTTCGCCAAAACTAAAAAAAAAATAGATTTTAAATATAAGAAATTAACAAAATGACAAAAGTTATTAACAAGCAACATTTCCCACCTCACCACATAAAATCAATTTCCTTTCTTTTTTTGGTCACAAGCTTACAGCCAATAATGAATTTTTGCTACGATTTGAAATGACAAGATTTTATCATGTGCGCTTATCCATATCATAGTTTGTAAAAAACAAACCCACTTTCAATAAGTGTTTTTACTACAATAAAAAAAGGCTAACAATTATCTTGCTAGCCTTTTTTATTGGAATTTTTTTCCTTAATTTTTAACAAATTTCACTTGAGATTTCACTCCTTCTTTTTCTACTTCAACGAAATAAACTCCTGATTTCAAATCAGAGATATTAATTGTTGCTTCTGAAGAACTAAGAACTGTTTTTCCAGCTAAATCCAAAACAGCGATTTTCTCGCTCCCATCAAAACTAGGATTAGAAATAGTAATTTCCTCAGAACTAGGATTAGGATAAACAGCAAATTTTTCGTTTTCATTTGAAATCACACCAGCAATAACTGGATTTGGATCAACTGAATTCAATAAAAATTTCATTTTAACAGTAGGTGTTGGTGAGTTATTCGAATAAACCTTTAAAGATGTAAGTGATAAAAGTGGTAAATTTGAACTCGTATGGTCATAATATTCATATTGAGTAATGTTCAATAAGATTGGTCCTAGGATGGACGTGCCATTCAAATTAATATCTAATTTATGTCTTTGCACATTAGTTTTTGTAACCGATGAACTTAAAATCAAGGTGCCAATCCCATCAAATTTTGAAGTTGATGTTCCTGAACAAGTGTTGTCTAAGGGACTAACAAGACCACCTGTTAGAATGCCTGAATGGTCATCAACAAACTCCTCGTTTAAATCGACATCATAATCAAAAACATGAATTCCATTACTAAACACGGCCTTACTTAATACACCTGCAATTTGCGATTCTGTAAATTTAAAACCCTCTATGTCCTTTGCTGCTCCAGTTGAAACAACATAGGTGTCGAAAAAACCTTGAACACTAGCAACTTTTGTTGATCCAGGGAAATCAGGGTTTGTATTCTCAGTGATTTCATAAATACGATTTGGATTGTTAACTTTTAAATAAGTTGAATAATCCCAAGTTACACCTGTTCCAGTTTCAGCATCATAAGTAGGTGCAGCTGAATCGCACATGTACATTGTTTGTGAGTTCCCAATTTGATACTCGTTTGCACTTGTAAACAATTGCCCAAAAGAAATTGTTGTTGCAAGACTAAAAATGCTTAGTAATGTTTTTTTCATAGTTTTTTAATAATGTTTTACAAATTTAACATAAGTAAACACACAATTTAAATATTTAGAAAAAATTAATAAATTATTAACGAACTTATATTTACTTTTGCGTGTTTATTTACAGACAAATAACGGATACAAATTAAAATGGTTGGAGAAAAAACGTTTAAAAGGTACGCAAAACCTTTTTTTGTGCTTATTTTG
>CAZHLZ010000227.1:0-6490 GCA_964532475.1 uncultured Chitinophaga sp. | reverse complement strand
ATTAGCAAAAATCTGGCTAGTTTAAAAAATGATCTTAATTTAGGTTTTTTTGATACTGTCAGTAAACAATTTACTAAAAGAACGTATTCATCTCAAAATGAAGAACTTGTTAAACTTTCGAAAATTAAAGATAAAAACAAAATTGGCTACGAACTTATTTCTTGGGGACCAAAAGATACAATCTATCAAAATTTAGCACGGAATTTATTTGATTTCGCATATAATGCAGATTTTAATGACGAAAATTTAAAGATAAAAGTTCTAAAAAATGACAGTTTAAAATTAAATGAGCAAGTAAAAAAGGCCTTGTTTCAAAAGAAATTTTTGAAACTCAATGAAACAGACAGCGCGAGTTTTATTCTAGCATTAAAAACTTTTCAAGTAGAAAATGGATTAAAAGACGATGCCGTTATTGGAAAAATGACCTGCGAGGCCTTAAACGAAACAAACTTAGAAAAATGTCAACGAGCAGCCTTGGTTTTAGAAAAATTACGCAAGCAAAAAATTCTAGATCCAAGATATATCATCATTAACATTCCTGAATACACCTTACGTTTTTATGCTGATGATACCTTAAAAAGTGTAAATCGTGTGGTGGTGGGCAAATTTGACACCAAAACGCCAGAATTTTCATCCAATGTTTCAAAAATTGTCGCCTTCCCCTATTGGAATGTTCCATTTTCAATTACGAGCAAAGAAATTTTACCTGATGCGAAACGAAATCCTGGCTATTTTGCAAGAAATAACATGAAGATTTATAAAAATGGAGAAGAAATCGATCCCTTTACTGTAAATTGGAAATCCATCAGAGAAAAAACATTTCCGTACAAAGCTGTTCAACAACCTGGCTATCACAATTCATTAGGAATAATAAAATTTGAATTCGCCAATAAATATGGAGTTTATGTACATGATACGCCAAGTAAATCTCTATTTAACACCGTGATTCGCTCTTATTCTCATGGATGTGTTCGCTGTGAAAAACCAATTGATTTAGCCAAAACAATTTTGCTAAAAGATGAAAATAAAGTAATCCCTGATAGTTTGGATAGCATCATGACTCGCAAAAAAAACCATCCAATTTCTTTAAAGAAAAAAATCCCTATTTACCTTGTTTATCAATCTGTTATTTCAAGAAACAAACAATTAATATTCTTACAAGATATTTATCATAAAGATAAAAGATTGGCGAAATTAATGTTCGCTTAAGCTGTTTTTTTGTTTTTGTACATAGAATAAAAAATCCCTAAGAGTAACATAGAAACTATCACGCAAAGAGAAATCATTGGATTGATGTGAATCCATTTTACAATCATCATTTTTACACCAACGAAAAGTAAAATTCCGACCAAAGAATATTTAATGTATTGAAATTTGTCCATCATTCCCGAAAGGAAGAAAAATAGATTTCTTAGTCCTAAAATGGCAAAAATGTTAGAAGTAAATACAATAAACGGATCTTTTGTTACAGAAAATATCGCTGGAATGGAATCTACTGCAAATAAAATATCGGAAAATTCAACTACCACTAAACAGGCAAATAATACTGTTGCATATTTTTTTCCTTTTTTCTTGATAAAATATTTTCCATTTTGATTTTCCCAATCAATTGGATAAATTTTTGACAACAATTTTACTCCTAAATTCTTCTGGAAATCTGTTTCCTCATCCTCCGATTTTAACATTTTTAATGCTGAAAAAATCAAAATTCCGCCAAAGATATAGGTTGCCCATTCGAATTTCTCAACGAAAGTCGCACCAAGGTAAATCATTATTAATCGGAAAAAAATCGCTCCTATGATTCCCCAAAAAAGTATTTTATGCTGAAATTTTCCTTCAATTTTAAAAAAGGTGAATATCATTGCGATGACAAAAATATTGTCTAAACTCAGTGATTCCTCAATCAAATAACCTGTGTAGAACTCAAACATTGCTTGGCTTGCAGGAACTTTTAAAGTATTAATTCCTAATGCATTGCTATCATATAAGTAATAAATCACACCACCAAAAGCTAAAGCCAAAGCAACCCAAATAGCTGTCCAGGCAATTGATTCTTTAATATTTACTTTTTTTTCAGCCTTGTGGAAAATTCCTAAATCGAGGGCAAGAAGTCCAAAAATTACAGCAATAAATATTATCCAAACCATAGTTATAAAATTGAGTGCAAAGATAATTTATTTTCATTGGAAATGAAGCAAATATTATGATTAAAACATTTTATTGCTTTTATTTGAAGAAAAAAAACTCCAATATTTTGTGCCATAAATGTTGTAATTTCCTGAAAATAAAATGGAAATAAAACAAGCTGTAAAAAAATAAATCGCATGTTGGTAGCCAAAAATCTCCATTCCCATCAATGAACTAGCGATGGGTGTTTTGCTAGCACCAGCAAAGACTGCAACAAATCCAATGGCTGCAAGAATTTCAAGTGGCAAGGGAATAAATGTAGCCAAATAACTCCCAAAAACTGCCCCGATAAAAAACAAAGGGGTTACTTCTCCCCCTTTAAACCCCGCAGAAAGTGTAATTACGGTAAAAACAATTTTTAAAAGAAAATCGTAATATGCTGCTGGATGTTGGAAAGAATCAACTATTCCTGAAATTCCAAGTCCCAAATATTTTGTATTTCCTAACAAGAAAACCAAAGAAACAAGTACAATTCCAGCTAAAAATGTCCTCAAAGGCGGGAAATGGATTTGTTTTTTAAAAAAACTCCCTAAAATCCTCATTAAAAGCACAAAAAGTAAGGCACAAAGTCCAAAAAGTATTCCAACAAGAATTGTCCAACCAAAAGAATTAAGATCAATTAGATAGTACGATTTTATCAAATAATTTGTGTGACTTGCCCCACAAAAAAGAGTCATTTGGTTTGCTAAAAAAGAAGAAGCTAAAATTGGCAAAACTCCCTTCAAGCTCAGTTTTCTAAAAACTACAATTTCAAAAGCAAAAATAAATCCTGCGAAAGGCGTTCCAAAAACTGAAGAAAAACCTGCAGCTATGGCACACAATAAAATTATTCGTCGGTCATTTTTTGATAATCTAAAAATGTTTGTCAACTGATCTGAAATTGACGCTGAAAGTTGAATTGCCGTACCTTCTCGTCCCGCTGAACCACCAAATAAATGTGTAATAAGTGTTCCCAAATAAATCAATGGAGCCATTTTGAAGGGAATAATTTTCTTTGGAGATTCATATTCCGCCAAAATCAATTTATTTCCACCAACTACATCTTTCCCCCACTTATGGTATAAAAAAGCAACAAGAAAACCAGCAAAAGGCAGGAAATAAATTAAGTCAAAATTACTTTCTCTATAATTTGTAATCCAATCTAAACTTATCAAAAAAAATGCCGATGCTAAACCAACTAATATTCCAATTAGAAGAATAATAATTAGCCATTTAGATATTTCTTTTAAAAAAAACATGTTGCATTTTGGTATTTTATCCTACTTCCTTCACCTCATCGAAAAGCAGCGCTCAAAAGTACAAAATATGTTTATTCTAAATATAAAATGACTCCTTTTTGGTAATCCACAGTATAATCCAAGACAAAAGATTTTGATTGATTTTTACTTAATAGAGTATTCCATGTAATGATTCCTGTATTGTCGTCCACTTTTCCTTCTAAAATTTCACCCCTTTTCACTTTGATGTCTTCATTTGTTGAAATCGGAAATTGATCTTTCACAATCAAAGGAATTTCTGCCGCACCGTTATTTTTTATTTTAATCTCCCAAGCAATGTCTACTTTTTGGCGAGAACCAATTGTTTTATTTTTACTTTTTTCAGTCACTTTTGTTCGTAAAGCTTGTACTTTGGAATCTTTTCCCATTGAAAAAGAAAGTGTATCTTTAGTTGAATTAATGTCCACATAAGATTTTCCGATAAATGTTCCATCAAAATAAATATTTGATTCGCCACTTAGTAAATTCAATTTCTCCCAACCTGATACTTGAGCAACCAAATACACTGCTGGATCAATTTTAGGCACCGTATGGTATTCATAAGTTGAATTCAAATCGTAAGATGAAATATTTACTCGTTGATCCATTCCATCGCTTGCAAGGGAAAATTTGGATTGAATTTGATATTCAACGCGCAAGTCTTTTTGTACCACTTGCGTTTGTGTGTACTGTGCGAAATTAGTTGATTTGGTCTCCTGAGAAATTTTGGATAATTTTTCAAGTTTCTTATTTTTACTTTTTTTATTAGAAACAATCTGCAATTCCGAAAGGCTTTCACCATCTAGACTGTTAAAATATTCATCCTCACTTACTTTCATTTCAATTGGAGAATTGTAACTTTCAGCATATCCGCCGCCAAAATCTTTCGCATCCTCAAAAGTTAAATCCTGAGGCATTAAGAAAAATTTAATATAAGGAGCGTTTACATATTGTTGATTTGAATTGTAACCTATATAATTGGCATTCAAATATTTTTCACCTTTTGGAACAGTAATTTCAAATTTCCCATCAAAATCGGTCACCACATTTAAATTAGGATAAGATGAAAAATAAACTTTAGCAAAGGACATTGATTTTCCAGTGCTTGCATCTATTACTTCTCCCCTAATTTTCTGACCCGAATAATCAAATGTAGGTAATGTTCTAGCTTGTGTGTAGCTGTTTTGCGGATAATTATTGTAATTAATATACCAAGGTTTTAAATCAACTTCTTTTGAATTTTGATACGGATCATTGGTTGAAAGTACCAAATCAATATTTTTCCACTCAATTCCTGTATTTTGATTCACAAAGGCTTTTGCTTCCAATTTAACACTTGAACCTATTCCACTACTTCTCATGTCGTAATAAGGTTTCCATGAAGCGTTTGGTGAAATATAAGAAATAAAAAATTCTGCCTTGGTTTCTTCCACTACATCAATTTCTACCAAAATTTCGGAATAATTGATAACAGGTTTACTTCTTTGAGCATCAATCTCTTGTGCAATTTTATTGATTTCTTTGGATAAATCTTCCAATTGGCGTTCAATTTCGGTTTCACGTTTAGATATCTCTACCATTCGAACATGAATGAAAGAATAAGCCTCTTTTAATTCAGAAACTACTACCCCTTTTTCATTTCCTCTCAAATTACTATTTTGGGAAAGTATTTTTTTGTCAGTTTGTAAAATGTAATGTTCATCTCGAAGTGTTTCATCTTGGATGTATAATTTATCCAGTTTTTCGTTCAACACCTTTAATTCTTCATTAGAAATGCGTTTGTCTTCAAAATTTTTACGCATACTTACTGACAAAATGGTCAAACTTCCAGTTGCTTTGACTTGAATCGTATTTGGATCCACAAAATCAGTATTTTTTTCAAAGACCAACATTTGTTTACCGGGCTTTAAATTGGTGCTTTTCTGATACTCCAATTGGACACCTTGAAAAAATACGGTCGCTTTTTCTAAGCTACTTGACAAAACAAGTTCTTTTTGCGTAAAGAATGTAGCTTGAAAAAGAAAAACACTTGCAACTAAATTGATTACCTTCATAATATTCGTTTTTAATTCAAAAAAAATGTACCCTCAGACAAAGGTACATTTTCTTTCATTAAACGTTCATTTATTTTTTCACTAATGGATAAATTAAGTTTTCTAATCCATTAATTTTTATTTCTAACATTTGTTCCAATTGCTTTCCTAATTTTCCTGCAGGAAATCCTTTTGATTTATACCAAACCAAATAATTTTCTGGAATTTCGATTAACAATCTATTTTGATATTTCCCGAAGGGCATTTTCATGTTTGCCAATTCAAGTAATTCTTTTCTACTTTCAGCCGTATTCATTAATGTTTTACAACTAATTGTTTTGTTTTAAATACATTGCTATTTGAAATTACAACTTGATAAAACCCATTTGAAAGATTTGTTACATCAATTTCAACAGAATTTTCATTTGCACTAATTTCTGATTCAGAAACGATTCTTCCTAATGCATCAGTAATTGAAACTGATAATTTTTCATTCAACTTCACTCCCATTTCAATGCTTACAGTATTTTTAGCAGGATTCGGTTTCAAAGAAAAACTTGGCATTCCTTTTTCGTCGATACTTGCAATTGCAACACAAGGCTCTAATACATTTGTAAAAGTTGGTTCAAAATTTTCATTTAAAACGTGCACTGCATCCACACAAATTTCATTTGTTGCAGAAGTTATTTCACTAAAGAAAACTCTTACTAAAGGAGTATTCGTGAAACTTTTTGGCATCAAACTATCTACATACGAAAAACCGATAACTTTTGAACTTGCCGCAGAAAACTGTGGAGTAATTGGATAAGCAGCTGGGTCAATCAAATTTTGAACATCAGCAATTGTTATTCCTGTAAAATTTAATTCGTAAGCAGAAACTTTGTTAATTGGATTTTTGATATAAACATCAATATAAGATTCGTCAAAATTAATTTCAGTGTAGCCAATTTCTACATAGTGATTTAAATTTTGAACCGTATTTGGAAAATCGCAAGCATTAGACATCGCACTATT
>CAZHLZ010000226.1:0-6535 GCA_964532475.1 uncultured Chitinophaga sp. | reverse complement strand
ACTCAGTTTTCTCAAAACAATTATCGTATTTACATATCTAAATTTAATTCTTTAGGTAGTTTTGAGTCAACTTTTTTTATAGGTGATACATTAATTAATTACAAAAATATAGATGCAATTATTAATAGAAATGGAAACATTATTATTTCATGTAATGAATCACAAAATCAAAGAAATTTGATTTTAGAATTCGATTCTAACTTAACACTTCTAAATCAATTTACCTTGACGGGTGAATCATATTCAAACTTTTATGAAAGCCAAAAAATAGTGCAATTAAGCGATTCAAATTACATTTTAGGAGGAAGCAAAAAATATTATAATAGTTCTTTGAATACAATCTTCACATCAAGTATTTATATTCAAAAAATTAATTCATTTGGTCAAATCTTGTGGGAAAGAGAATATTCAGGTAATTTAAGTTCATTTCAAGCACTTGAATCAAATGAAATGATAATAATTGGTAGTAGGCAAGATACCAGTCAAAATCTTTTATGGGCCAATTCTTGCTTGGTCATTAAGACGGATAGTTTGGGAGATTCCAAAGCATGTTCACCATATTTTAAATTATTATATTTTAACTCAGAATTTACTGATTCTGTTTCAAATTACGCTTATATTACTTTACTTAATTTTAGTTTCGGAGTAGCTTCACAATTCGAATGATACATTAATGACACTCTATACTCGACATATCCAAATGATTATTTAATACTAAATAATTCTTCGAATGTTGATGGTTGGATTAAAATTGAACTGCGAGGTTGTGATAAGATCTATTCAGATTCAATTTATTTTTATGAAGAACTTTCTAATTTGAATAAATTAGTTGTTGATTCAGCAATTAAAATATTTCCAAATCCATCTCAAGAAGAATTAAATATTTTAATCCCACAAAATAATTCTGAGTTTTCATTTGAAATTATTGATTTAAATAACCGTATATATTTAACTTCTCGAACAATATCAACTTCAAACACTATTGATGTTTCTCATTTAAAAAATGGATTGTATTTCCTTAAAATTACCTCGAATGGAAAAACTGAAATTGCGAAATTCATTAAAAATTAACTTATTACATTTTTAAACTTTTATCAAAAATATTGATTTCAGATCTGGTGCTTGGCAAGGTTACGAAGCGATAAATGCAGAAGGAAAAATTGAATTTGAACAAAACAAAGATGTAGATTTCATTTCCATTTCTTGTTTACAAGACATTAATCTTGGATTTTTATGCCCAAAGAACTTCTAATTCAAGTTTCATACGATAGAATAAATTTTGAAAAAGCTAAAATTTTAAAATTGAATTATCAATTCACTGAATTTGGAACTTTTAAAGAAAAATTCAAAATAAATTTAAACTCAAAAAATGTGAAATCCTTTAAATATTCAATTGTAAATCGAAAAACTTGTCCAAAAGGTCATTTAGGAGAAGGAGAGAAATCTTGGATTTTTATTGATGAAATTAGTTTCGATTAATCTAAATCTAAATTTTTAAATTTAAACTTATACTTACTTGCGATTTTTTCTTGTGTCCCTTCCAATTGACTGGTTAATAAATCAACTAGTTCAAGACCAAACCCTTTATCCTTTGCATCTTCATTTTCTTTCCACATTCCACTATCCTCATAATACAAACAAATTTTCTCCACAGAGCATTGATCGATATTGATATCAATTTGTTTCTTGTCGCAATTTTCAAAAGCATGTTTGAAGGAATTTGTTAATAATTCATTAAGCAATAATCCGAATGGCACAAGCGTTTTAAGCCCCAAAGAATGAACATCAATGGTCATATTAATTTCAATTTTGTCACTTACCTCATTCATTGATTTTATTTCGAGAATTAATTCTTCGATGTAAGATTCAAAATTAAAATTTTTCAAATCTTCTTGTTGATACAATTTTTGATGAATGATTGAAATGGACATCACGCGATTAATTGCCTCTGTAAAATGACTTTTAATTTCTTCCGAAGCGATTTCGTTTCTTTGCATGCGTAACAAACTGACAACCAATTGCAAGTTATTTTTTACTCGGTGATGTATTTCCTTCATTAATACTGTGATTGCATCATTCTTCATGTTCAACTCTTTATTAGCTTCCAATAACTCCTTCTCAGTGTATGACTGAAAAACAAGATATTGATTAATGAGATAGCTTAGGGCGAAAAATGCAGTAAACATTTCAAACATCACACTTATTTGCTGACCTATTGGAATGATTCTGATGGAAGATAAATGAAGATTTATTGTGTAGGTGAAGAAAAAAGTAATTGAGATTAAATGAAAGAACAAAAAATAAATTCCCACTTTTTTACCCAATCCGATGTAGGCAAAAACGATGGTGCAAATTGCCCAAATAAAATCTGGATAATGTAGGGTTCCAATTAAAGTTTGCATTGAAAATGTAACTACAAGACTTGCAGAAACAGTAAAAATCCAAAAAATTGGCTTGACTTTTTGCTGAATATTCAAATAAACGAAACAAAAAACGCAAATAGCAAGTGAAATTAGGTATAAAATGGACGAATAAAAATCTACTTGAAAAGTTAAGATGGAGGCAATTGAAAATAGAATGATAAGAATAAAACTAAGACGCCATGTCAATACATATTTTCCTTTTTCATTATGGTTTTCAATAAAATCGGTATTTGGAGAAAAAAAACTCATAAGAAAAAGTGAAATTTATTGTTCTTAAGAAATTGATAATTTTGAAATTATTTCTTCATGCATTGGGTAGGCTTTTAACAAATCATCCTTTTTAAATAATTCGAAATCAGCAAAATCAAAACCAGGTGCAACACAACATGAGACTAATGAATAAGAATCTTTTTCCAAAACAGTTGAGCCAAAAATCGTGTTTTTAGGTACCAAAAATTGAGGTAAATATCCTTTTTCAAAATCATTTCCAACAATGTGTTCGTGGTGACCAAAAGCATCTAAAATATGAACCACCAATGGACTTCCACTATGGTAATACCAAATTTCGTCACTTTTTATTCTATGTAAATGCGAAACATTCTCAGAGGTCAATAAAAAGTAGATACTTGTCATCAAATTCTTTTTTCCACCATTTATGGTTTCTTCAGAGCGATAAGTTTCTCTATAATATCCACCTTCTGGATGAGGAAGTAAATCTAATTTTTTTATAATTTCTTCAATTGTAGTCATTGATTGTGTTTTAATTCAAAATTACTCTACCCATTTTCCGTAACCACCTTTTAAATCAAATACTTTTGTAAATCCCATTTGAATTAGAACTTTTGCAGCGGATGCACTTCTTCCTCCTGCCTGGCAATAAACATAGACAGCTTTTGATTTATCTAATTTTTCAATTTGCTTTTTAAAATCAGCAGAATTATAATTGATGTTTTTTGCATTTTTGATGTGCCCATTATTATATTCTTCTGGGGTTCTAACATCAATTAATTGCACTTTTTTGGAACTAATTTGCTCCTTAAAATCTTTTTGATTCAATACTTCAGATTTTCCATTTTGAGCAAATGAAAACGAAGTTACAAGGATAAATACTAGGCTTATAAATTTCATAAAATTCTTTTAGACAAACATACACATTATTTTTAAGAATCCAAGGTAAAAATATTGAAAATTATACTATTTGAAAATTCTATTTCCTGACTTTTATGAATAAAATAGCAATTCTTTATTTTAAAATTTCTGCTAAAACTTCTCAAAGGCTCCAAGACCAAAAAGAGCAAAATCATATTTAATCGGGTCAATTGGATCTAATTTTATCAAGGTTTTTTGAATTTCCTCCACAGAGGTCCAATCATTTTGAGTTCTTGTCAATATCCCTAGTTTTCTGGCAATATTTCCAGTGTGAACGTCTAAAGGTAGATGTAATTCAGACATGGGTATGTTATTCCAGATTCCAAAATCAACGCCTTTATTGTCTTTTCTGCACATCCATCGAAGATACATGCAGATTCTTTTTGCCGATGAATTCTTTACGATGTTTGCTAGATGTTTTTCACTTCGTGACTCATGACTAACGGATAAAAATGCTTTTCTAAAATTGTAAATTCTCCCTTTAAACCCTTCAATTTCAACATCTAACCTAAACAAGTCTTCCAAACTTTTTGATTGATAAATCGAATTTAAGGAACGGAAAAAAAAGTCCAAATCAATTTCATTAAACGTTCGGTGTACAAATTTGAAATCCTTAGTTGAGTCGTAATTCATAATAAATTCATGAGGTTGATTTCCCATCAATTGAATTAATTTTTCACCATTTTTAATAATGGATTTTCGATTTCCCCAAGCAATTGTTGCAATTATGAAAGCAATTATTTCAACATCTTCTTTTTTCGTGAAACGATGTGGGATTTGAATTGGGTCAGATTCAATAAATTTTGGATTATTAAATTCCTCTGCTTTTAGATCAAGAAATTCTTTTAGTTCGTTAAATTGCAACATCACAAAATCAAACCGTCAGCCATTACTAATTTTCGATCGGCCATATTCGCCAGGGAATCATTATGAGTTACAATAACAAAAGTTTGATTAAATTCCTTCCTCAATTCAAAAAACAATTGATGCAATTCTTCTGAATTTTTAGAATCTAAATTCCCAGTTGGCTCGTCTGCAAAAATAATTGAAGGACTATTAATTAATGCTCTACAAACTGCCACTCGTTGCTGCTCACCACCAGATAACTCAGATGGTTTATGCTCCATGCGATGTGAAATATTTAAGATTTCAAAAATTCGTTTTGCCTTATTTTTTGCGTCTAAAAGTGATTCTCCTTTTATTAATGCGGGCAAAATCGCATTTTCAACTGCCGAAAACTCGGGTAATAATTGATGAAATTGAAAAATAAATCCTAATTCAGTATTTCTAAATTTTGCCAACTCTTTTTGCGATAATTTAAATGGATTAACTCCGTTGATGATCAATTCACCTGAATCAGGTTTGTCTAAAGTTCCTAATATTTGAAGAAAAGTAGTTTTTCCTGCTCCTGATGAACCAACAATGGAAACAACCTCCCCTTTTTCAATTTCAAGATGAATTCCTTTTAGGACCTGTAAGTCTCCGAATTTTTTCTCAATATGTTTAGCACTTAAAATCATAATGAACTATTTTTCACCCATTTTTAATGAATGACCCATTTTATCTTTTTTAGTTTTTAAATACAATTCATTATGAATGTTACTTTCGATTTCCAGTGCTATATTTTCAGTTATTTCTAGACCAAAACCAACTAAACCTGTTCGTTTCGTAGGATTATTTGTCATTAATTTCATTTTTTGAACGCCTAAATCTCTTAAAATTTGGGCTCCGATTCCGTAATCACGCTCGTCAGCACCAAATCCTAATTTTAGATTCGCTTCCATTGTATCCAAACCTTCTTCTTGTAATTTATAAGCCTTCAACTTGTTAATCAAGCCAATACCTCTACCCTCTTGATTCAGATAAACAATCACTCCTTTCCCTTCTGTCTCAATCATTGACATTGCTTTATCAAGTTGCGGTCCACAATCACAGCGGCAAGATCCAAAAACATCACCAGTAATACAGGAAGAATGCACACGTACAAAAACTGATTCATCCGCCTCCCAAGTTCCTTTTACAAGTGCCAAATGTTCTTTCCCTGTTAATTTCTCTTTGTATGCATGTAATTGAAAATCTCCTAATTTCGTTGGCATTTTCACATCTACCATTTTTTCAATCAAACTATCATTTTTCAAACGATATTCAATTAAGTCTTCAATGCTGATAATTTTCATGTTAAATTTTTCAGCAATGACTAACAATTCAGGCAAACGAGCCATTGTTCCATCTTCATTTAAGATTTCTACAATTACTCCTGCGCGCTCAAATCCAGCTAATTTTGCTAAATCAATTGCAGCTTCGGTATGACCAGCTCTTCTTAAAACCCCCCCTTTTTTTGCACGTAATGGGAAAATGTGTCCAGGTTTTCCTAAATCTTCCGCAGTAGTCTCTGGGTGAATTAAAGCTTGAACAGTTTTAGAGCGATCACTTGCAGAAATCCCAGTTGTACAGCCGTGACCAATAAGGTCAACTGAAACTGTAAAAGGAGTTTCAAAGGTTGCAGTATTCGATTTCACCATCAAATCTAAACCAAGTTCATCACAGCGATCTTCCACTAGAGGAACACAAATTAGTCCTCGACCATGTTTAGCCATAAAATTAATCAATTCAGGCGTAATATTTCTTGCAGCGGTTAAAAAATCACCCTCATTTTCACGATCTTCGTCATCAACAACAATGATTATTTTTCCAGCTTTTATATCTTCAATCGCCTCTTCAATAGTATTTAATTGCACTTTCATTAATTAATTTTACTTTGTAAACTATTCTAAAAATTAAAATCTCCTTGAATTTTGACCACAAAAATACGTAATTTTAAAGAATTACTTCTAAAAATATAAAATTTACAAAATCGATTTATTTTAATTAAAATTTAAATGCAGTTTATTTGGTCAATATTGCAATTAATTTTTCATTCGCGGCTTGCCAAGTGTAGTTAGTTTTTATGAAATTTTTTCCAT
>CAZHLZ010000225.1:2397-6562 GCA_964532475.1 uncultured Chitinophaga sp. | reverse complement strand
ATATTTTCTTCCTTTGAATTAGAGGTTGGTTGGGTTTTTATGACAATTTATGATGGAAACGACGTAAATGCTGATTTAGTTGGCGAATATACTGGAACAGATAGCCCAGGAACTATTACAGCAGAAAATCCTACCGGATGTTTAACAGTGGTTTTTGCAAGTGATGAGATCATTCCAGCTGCTGGTTGGGAAGCAGTTTTTAATTGTATCACGGCTCCAACATGCTTGCGTCCAAGTGATTTTGTTACTAGTGCAACAACAGATGTATCTACTACTTTAACATGGACTGCAAATACTGGTGAAACTTCTTGGAATATTGAATATGGTCCAGCAGGATTCGCTCAAGGAACAGGTACTTTAATTACTGTAAACTCAAATCCTTATACATTAAATGGATTAACTGGTTTAACTTCTTATGACGTTTATATCAAAGCTATGTGTTCTCCAACGGATTCCAGTTCCACAACTGCTCCAATTAATTTTACTACTACTGCCACACCTTTATTTTGTGGAGATGTTTTCGTAGATTCTGGAAATGATGCAGGTGATTATTCAAATAATGAAAATTATACACAAACAATCTGCCCAACGGATGCTGCAACACAAACTGTACAGTTGGTTTTTACTGCTTTTGATACAGAGGAGTGTTGTGATGAATTAATCATTTTTGATGGCAATGATATTAATGGAACAGAAATTGGTACGTACAGAGGAACAACGAGTCCAGGTACAATAGTAGCAGAAAACCCAACAGGATGTTTGACTGTAAGTTTTTCAAGTGATGGTTCTGTAGTTGGTGCTGGTTGGTTAGCTACTATTAACTGTGTTGCTCCAGTAACTTGTTACAGACCTGCTGATTTAGTTTCTACCTCTGTAACAGATGAGACAAGTACTTTATCTTGGACTAGTAATGGAACAGAAACGGAATGGATTATCGAATATGGTGAGGCAGGATTTGCTCAAGGAACAGGAACAACAATCACTGTAAACACAAACCCATACACGATTACAGGATTAACACAGTTAACAGATTATGAGGTTTATATCAAAGCTAGTTGTGGTGCAGAAACAAGTACTGTTGAAGGTCCAACAGCATTCTCAACTGTAGTAGCTCAATTGGCTCCATTCATTTGTGGAAATATGTTTACAGACGCAAACGGAACAGTAGGTGGATATGAGAATAGTGTTTCTGATACCGTTACCATTTGTCCAACTGATGCAGCTACTCAAACTGTTCAATTAGTTTTCTCGTCTCTTGATACAGAGGAAGGATATGATGAGTTAACAATTTTTGATGGTACAGATATTAATGCACCAGAAATTGGAGTTTACTCAGGAACTATTAACCCAGGTACAATTATTGCAGAAAATGCAACAGGATGTTTAACAATTCTTTTTGAAAGTGATGGAAGTGTTGTTGCTGACGGATGGGAAGCAGCTATCAATTGTGTTGCTCCAGTAACTTGTTTGCGCCCAACTGATATCGTTGAAAACGCCGTAACAGATGTTACTGCAACACTTTCTTGGACAGCAAATGGAACTGAAACTGAATGGTCAATTGAATATGGTCCAGCAGGATTTGCCCCAGGAACAGGTACAACTGCAACAACTACAACGAACCCTCATACAATTTCAGGTTTAACTGAATTAACTGACTATGACTTTTATGTATCTGCTTCTTGCGGTGCTGGAGATGTGAGTTCCGTAACTGGTCCTTTTGCCTTTACAACAACACAAACTCCTTTAGCTCCATTTATCTGTGGTAACTTATTTACTGATGCTGGTGGTGCAAATGGAAATTATTCAAATAATGTTAATGACACTATTGTTATTTGTCCTAGTGCAGCTAACCAAACTGTTTCATTAGTATTTACTGAATTTGGAACTGAAAACTGCTGTGATTCACTTGCTATCTACAATGGTTCTCTTGATTTCACTACCTTGTTAGGTTCTTATAGAGGAACTGCTACTCCAGGTACTGTAACTTCAACTTCAACAGATGGTTGTTTAACTGCTGTGTTCTTAAGTGATGGATCTGTTACTGGTCTTGGTTGGAATGCATCAATCGAATGTTTATCTACTGTAGTTTGTGATGCTCCTACAAATTTAGGTTTCAATGCCACAACAAACACAACAGCAACCTTAACTTGGACAAATGGCGGAACTGAAACTGCTTGGTCAATTGAATATGGTCCAGTTGGATTTACTCCAGGAAACGGAACAGTTGTTTCTGCAACTACAAACCCTTTCACATTAACAGGATTAACTGCTGGTACAAATTATGAGTATTATGTAAATGCATTGTGTACGGCAATAGATTTCAGTTTATATGCTGGTCCAGCAGTATTCTCAACAAGTACAATTTCTGTTGATGAGTTAAATGCAAATTCATTATCTATTCAACCAAATCCAACAAAAGGAAAAGTTGTTATCAAAAACTTAACAAATGTTTCTGTTGCTGGTGAATTATTTGACGCTCAAGGAAGATCATTAAACATTAATTCAACAATTAATGCAAACAGTGAAATTTCTTTGGATATCAATAATTTCGAAAATGGTGTTTATTTCTTTAAAACTACAAGTGAGTTAGGAAACAAAACATTTTCAATTGTTAAAAACTAATTAGTTTATTTTTTTGAAGAAAAGAGGAATCATTCGTGGTTCCTCTTTTTTATTTATAAGGTTTTAATAACGGCACTGAATTACAGAATCGAAAAAAATATGTAAGTTTGTACAAAATTTCAAAAATGGAAGATAATTCACGAATTTCAACGCAAAAAGCTCCTAAACCTGTTGGTTTGTACCCACATGCACGAAAAGTTGGAAATTTACTTTTTCTATCTGGTGTTGGACCAAGAACTGCTGGTTCTGATGATACTGATTCTGGTGTTCCAGGTTTAAAATTAGACAAAAATGGAAATTTTATTGAATTTGATTTTGAAGCTCAATGCCGTTCCGTTTTTGATAATGTTAGAATTATTTTAGAAGAATCTGGTTCTAACTGGAATAATTTGGTAGATGTTACAGTTTTCTTGGTAAACATGAAAAGAGATTTTCACACTTACAACAGACTTTACGCTGAATATTTCAAAGACAACCAACCTTGTAGAACAACTTGTGAAATTAATTCTCTACCAACACCAATTGCTATTGAATTAAAATGTATTGCAACAATTGATTAATTATATATAAAATGACTGGATTTATTATTCGTTGTGCCGTCGCTGCACTTGTATTATTTGTAAATGTTTATGCTTTTTACTCAGGTCATTGGGGCTGGGGAATTGTCATGATTTTTGTTACGGCACTTGTTGGCTTAAGTTTTTTCAGAAATGAAAATATGATTTTGGCTTTAAATCAAATGCGTCTTGGAAACCATGAAAAAGCACATAAATTTTTGAAAAAAATCTCTCGCCCAGATTTAATGCCTAAAAAACAACATGCTTATATTCTATATTTAAAGGCTATGTTAGGAACACAAGAACTTGGATTTACGAAAAGTGAACAAATGCTAAGAAAAGCTTTAGCATTAGGTTTGAGAACAGCACAAGATCAAGCCGTAGCAAAATTACATTTAGCAGGAATTTGTGCCCAAACTGGTAGAAAAAATGAAGCTACAAGCCTTCTTTCTGAAGCAAAAAAATTGGATAAAAATGGTTTGATGAAAGATCAAATTTCTATGATGCAAAAGCAAATGACCATGGCTGTTTCCAAAAACCAAATGAGAATGGCACAAATGCACAAGGGAAGAGTGAAAACTCCCAAAATGAGGTAGGGTAAGAGATATTAGACTTAAGATAATAGACATAAGACTTGGATTTAAGATATTAGGATTAAAGACAACAGACTTGGATTTTAAGATATTAAGATGTTAGGATATTAAGACTTTAGATTATTGAAAGAAACAAAATCTGCGGGAATCTGCGTATTTTTCTTCAATTATCTGCGGGAAAACTGTTTAGACGTTAAGACATAAGATTAAAGACAATAGTCTTGGATGTTAAGATATTAAGATGTTAGGATATTTAGACTTTAAATTACTGCAAGAAACGAAATCTGCGTATATCCGCGTATTTTTCTATTTCTATCTGCGGGAAAACTATTTAGATATTAAGACATAAGATTAAAGACAATAGTCTTGGATGTTAAGATATTAAGATGTTAG
>CAZHLZ010000225.1:0-2297 GCA_964532475.1 uncultured Chitinophaga sp. | reverse complement strand
GATATTTAGACTTTAGTTTACTGCAACAAACGAAATCGGCGTGTATCAGCATATTTTTAACTTCGTTGAGACCGCTTAGCTAAGTTCTGCTTTGATTTGCGGGAAAACTATTGAGAGTTAATATTATAAGTAAAAAAGACAATCGAAATAAACTATGTATTTACATTTACGTTAAAAGAATAATTCCCCAATCCCCTCAAAATGTCCACAAAATTTCAAAAAGTATTTGCACCTTTTCCCCCAAATTATGAATTAATTGATGCTGGTGGTGGGAAAAAATTGGAACGTTTTGGTGATATCATCCTTATAAGACCAGAAGTACAAGCTTATTTCAAATCCGAAAATACCTTTTTAGAATGGAATAAAATTGCTCATGCTGAATACATTGAAAAAGAAAATAAGAAAGGAACGTGGAACTTCTTACAAGAAAATGTTCCTGAAAAATGGCAAATTAACTTGGGTAATTTATTGATAAATTTAGAATTTTCACAATTTAAACACATTGGTATTTTTCCTGAGCAAGCTCTAAATTGGAACATAATTTCAGAAAAAATACATGCTGATGATTCCTTTTTGAATTTATTCGCTTATACTGGTGTTGCTTCCCTTTACGCAAGAAAAAAAGGTGCACAAGTTACTCATGTTGATTCTGTTAAACAACTTATTTCACATTCGAAATTAAACATGGAATCTTCGAATTTGAGTGACATTAAATGGGTACACGAAGATGCGCTAAAATTTGCTCAAAAAGAGTTTAGAAGAGAAAAAAAATATCAAGGAATCATTATGGATCCTCCAGCATTTGGTTTGGGGACGAAAGGCGAAAAGTGGATTTTGGACCAAAAACTTCCTGAATTGCTTCAAGCTGCTTCAGAATTACTCGACAAAAAAGGTTTTTTGATTGTCAATACTTATTCACCTAAAGTAAGCGCTGAAAATTTATTTGAACTTGCAAATTCAATATTCGTTTCAAAAAAAATCAAGGTACAAGAACTCTGGATGAAAAGTACAAGCAACAAAAATTTGTATTTTGGAAATATTCTTTCTGTCTACTAAATCAAATATTCCAAGTCCCATGACCGCTGTTTCATCACTTTGTGGAAAACCTTTAAATCGTCAATTAATGAAATGTTTTTATGAACTTGTCGAATAAGCAGTTTATTCTTACTGATTTGATAATCAATGGTATGTGGAAACATATTGTTTTTTTCTAAATCATCATTTCCTTCAATAGAACGGATATAATTAGCCAATAAATTTACAGCTTCATTATTCGAAAGTTGAAAATCTGAACTTGAAACTGAGCTAAAGAAATGTATTTTCTCTTTTGCTCTTGTAAATAAAACATTTAGTCTTTTGCTCCCACCATCTTGATTTAAAGGTCCAAATCGATGATGAAATTTTCCGTTTTCATCCTTTCCATAGGCCAAACTTATTAATAAAACGTCGCATTCATCCCCTTGAATTTGTTCCAAGGATTTAAAAAACAAGGTGCCTTCATTTATTTTTTCCTCAACGGAATCAAAATAGTTTGTTGTTAGGTTTTTAATGATACAAGAAATTTGCTGCTCTGAAAAAGCTACTACTCCAATTCGTTTATCCGTTTTTAGTAATGGAATTAATATCGAAACAAGTTCCTTTGCCTCCGAATCATTTTCACGATTTATAAATCTTCCGTCTTTTGATAAATGAAACTCAATCGGTCTTTCAGTTTTGATGGCACTGGGATAAACAATCAATTCATTGTTGTAAAAATGTCGATTCGAAAAGTCAATTAATTCTGAATGAATACTTCGATAATGATGTTTTAAGCTGAAATTTGGCAAATAATAGGAGGCTTGGTGCAGCAAATCAACAGAATTAATTTTCCCAGCAAAGTAGCTACTTGGAGACATTTGTTGGGAATCACCTGCAACCAACATCCTTTTTGCTCGCTGCACACATGAAAGTGCCTTTGGCAAAATAATTTGAGAAGCTTCATCAAATAAAACACATTCAAATTGATTTTTTTCAAGCGTATAATTTCGCGAAACCATCAACGGAGATGATAAATGCAAGGGGCATAATAAATCAAGCCAAATTTTTGCATCGGATGCATATAACTCACGAAAAGATTTATGTTGCTTACTTTTAGAAAACTCTTTCACTAAAATCGACTTTCCGATTCGTAATGATTTTTTTAATTCTTTGTCTGATTCACTTAATTTTGCTGTACTTGAAGTCAATAAGCTGTGATAGAAATCAAATTTTCGCTTCCTTTTGGAAATTATTACAGAGGCAAAATGTTTATTTTCAGA
>CAZHLZ010000224.1:0-6575 GCA_964532475.1 uncultured Chitinophaga sp. | reverse complement strand
TTATTAAGTATTGATTGTTGAAATCAATTTAAAGAAAAGTGTGAGTTTGCCCTGTTGCTTTTCTGCTTTTTTTATTTTTTTAACAAAGGAATCACTATATGGACTTTTTTCCTCAATAACTTTACTCGAGATTTTCATTTTTTTCAAAATTTCTTGAATTAAATTTAATTCGGCTAAATCTTTAGGAGTCACAATAATTGTTGCCATTTTTAATGTTTTAATACAAAGTTAAAGAATTTTATTCATCATTTAATTAATTGTTGCCATTTTTTTTGATTTCTTGATGGAATTTTTGCGTTTTGGATTGGTTTTTTAAAATAAAAGTAGAAATTTTTGCAGATAAATTATTCTTTATTGTTTTTACTTTAAGAATTTTGAGGAGGTGGGAGCAGGATTACAACTTAGCGACCGCATAAGGCAGACATGAAGTAAACCGATCTCAACGAAGTTAAATCCATCTCAGCAGGGATTCGCTTTGTGGCTGCATAGTCGTTAGAAATCCAACTCAGCTAGAATAAACTAATTTAATTTTTTGTTTGAGTAATTTTCGTTTTTGCACCATTTAACTTTGTTTGAATTGGAAGTTTATAGCTTTCCCTGTAATTGAGCTCAATAAGTGTTGATGGAGCCATCTTTTTATTTGCTTGAAAAATAACATTATTCCCTGTTAGTATCAATTTTTCTAAATCTTTTGACTTATTTGAAAGTTGACGTAAAACATCTCCCACTTCGGAATCAATTTGTAAAGATTTTAAAGCTGTATTATCATCAATCGTAAGTTCGCAATCAAAGGATGATATGTAAAAATCTTCCAAGGAAGGAGTTTTTTCTAAATGAATTTTTACTTTGTCTACATCGTATGAATCAAAATATAGTATTTTCAATTTTGGAAGTTTATTCATTTTAATTCCCAAAGGTACTTTTTCCTTATAGGTATGCATGTTCAGTGTTTGAAGTTGTGTAAGTTCTTCTAGAATTATTTTTGGGGAAATACTTCTTGAATGAATATTTAAAGATAGATATTCCAAGGGCAAATTATGCAATTTAAATGTATCAATATAAGCTGTTTGCAAGAAAAGCGCTTTTAGTTTTTTCAAATTACCCAATGTAGAAATAATGATGGGATAACTTAATGAATCATAAAAACATTTTTCATTTAAAAAAGCCAAGGCTTCTAATTTCGGGTGTCTGTTTAATTCGATGTAATTCATTTCACCATTATAACCTATCCAAAGAAATTCTAGCGAACAATTCTTAAATAAAATTGTGGGGAAAACTTCTTTCTCATCTTCTTTTTCTTTTATAGATGGAAGATATATACCTTTTAATCTTGTGCATTTTTGGTTTAACAAGTCAAGGGTTTTTAAATCTGAATATTCAGTGGCAAAATAATGTAAATTCTCAATTTTCAAGTTGACCAAAACCTTATTAATCAAATCTATATGACGAGATTTAAGGCCCGACTGTGAATATTTCACAAACTCTAAATATTCCAAATGTTGGAATTTTCTCAAAGAAATTTCAATTTTGTCCCAAGTAGTCTTGTCAATTTTATTAGAGTCAACATCAATCACTAGTGCTTTAATATTTGAAGCAAAAGAAGAAGTGTTTTTCATTGCATCATCGGAAAACATGGGGAGATATAATACTTCTTCTGGTTTATAAACATATTCTTTTTTATTAAAGTGTATGAAATCACCGATTCTAGATGAAATTTCGTCCTCATTTTTCTCCTTAGAATAATTATTATTGTTCAAAAATTGGGATTGTGTGTAGGCATCGATTGCATAATTTGAATACAAATCAAACGTTTTAAAATCCTTAAAATCACTTATTTCAAAAGGGAATTTACACTTTACGAAATCTTCCCAATTTTCTTTAAATCGGAGGAATTCTATCAACTTGATTGAATCTTGATAAAATGTTGTTTCTAAAATAGCATGTCTTTTTTGACTCGAAACAGTTACATAGGTCCTGTCTAATAATTTAATATCTGGAATTAGTGCTTCCTGTTCACTTCTAATTTCAACAATACAAGCTTTTGGTAAAACATCACTTAACGAAAAAACAACTTTGTTTCCGAAAACATCGATCTTTTTTAATTTTGCACACAGGCCAATTAAATTCAAATTAACGCTATCCCCTGAGGACTTGCAAAAAAGCTCTTTAAGAATTGGTGTATTTGTGATTACAATTTCACGTGCTGCTGAAATTAAACTTATTTCTTTCAGTTTACTTAAATCTGAAAAAGAAGCCAAATTAATATTATAACCTAAAGATACACCGATGTATTCAAGTGAAGAATTAGTCAGAGCAAATTTTCTTTTGGTATATTTATTCTGCAAATCAATAGAAATTGTATCATAACTTGATGGAGAATTACCTAACACCAATGTTTTTAATTCTTTCAAAAAACTAAACTCACTTCCATCCAAGGGTCCTTGATAATTAAATCGTAAAAATTTTAAAGAACTCATTTTCAATATTGGAAAGTTTTCACTTGGGTCATAAGAAATATAATTTACCCATAAACCTATAAGCTTTTTCTGATGTTTTTGAATAAAATTTAGAAATGAAATATCACTCGAGGTAGTGCTAATATATTTTAAATTTTTGAAATTTTCCAGTTCGCAAGTATTTATTAGGTATTCCTTTTATAGCCTCTATCAAAATAATTTCCAAATTGCAGGTATTCTACTTGCATAAATTGCTTCAAAACATCTTCAATAATTTGTGGAGAAAAAGCATTAAAAAAATCTGAAGAAATTACCAAAGCCTTAATTTTATTTGCAAACAAAGGCAGTTTTGTGATTAAAGATGAATCCATTTTGTCAAGAAAAAACACTTCTTGCGGAGGATATTTTATACCTTTTTCTTCTTCACCAAAAATAGCACTTTGAAAGTTAAATTTTTCATACTTTTTTCCCGAAAGTTGTTCTAAGTAATTTGGATTCATCAAACTATACGATTCTATATAAGCTTTCAAAGCTTTTTCGCGATAAACTGAAAAGTGAGTTGCCTTTTCAAAATCTTTTTCAGAAAAAGGATAAATGGTATCAGATTGAATTTTCGATTTGAACCACATTGCTCGAAAGGCTTGATTTTCTAATATTGCATCTTTATCTTGTGAAAAGCAAATAAAATAATTAACTACAAAAATCAAAAATAGATTACTTTTCATATTACATCTGCTTTTCAAATATGTTTTCATAATTATTAAAAGTAATCAATTTATTTAAATTCATACATCTTAATTACGAAAAAGTTCATCACCAGCGAAGCACGCCCCGACGAAGTCCGGAAAGCCCGCATGACTGCAAGGAAGAGGACTTGCAGGCGCAGGCGATCCCGATAGCTATCGGGAAGGCGCCCAAAAAAAGAAAATATGGTTTGATTATTGCAATTCTTGTTTTCATTTTTCAAGAAATTTTCCTTTTTATAAGAAGAGAATGTTTGATAGATCGTAAAAATTCAATTTTTTGTTTTTTTGGCTTATAAACTATATATTCTGAGTATCTTTGCAAAAAAAATAAGTATGACAAAAGACGTTGAAGCAGTAAGTTACTGTGTAGGAATGAGCATCGCGGGTAGTTTGATGCAACAAGATTTAGGACAAATTAATCCTTCTATTTTGGCAGAAGCAATCAGTGATATTTTTGCGAATAAAGCTCCAAAATACAATGGCGAAGAGGCAAATCAAATTATTCAAAATTACATCGAAACGATTAATGAAGAAAAATTTGCTGAGATAAAAAATGAAGGGAAAGCTTTTTTAGCTACAAATAATGACAAAGCAGGTGTTGTTCAAACTGCTAGTGGTTTGCAATACGAAGTAATTGTGGAAGGTAATGGTGAAAAACCAAGTGAGGCAAGTACTGTGAAGGTACATTACCACGGAACTTTGATCGACGGAACTGTTTTTGATAGTTCGTATGAGCGTGGAACTCCTGCAACTTTTGGTGTAACACAAGTAATTAAAGGTTGGACAGAAGCTTTACAATTGATGACTGTTGGTTCTAAGTACAAATTGTATATTCCTGAAAATTTGGCTTATGGGGCAACTCCGCATCCAAATGGACCAATTAAACCATACATGACATTGATTTTTGATGTTGAATTATTAGAGATTTTATAATGAGAAATAGCATAGTAATTGTATTTTCAATTTTTGTCCTTTTTTCTTGTTCAGAAGGAGAGAAAACGCCGGCTTTGACATTAAATAACTTCAAAGAGAAATTATCTTATACCTTGGGTGCAGATCACGCAAGAGCAATTTCAGAATCGGGGGACCAAAATTTCAGTAAATACGATTTGACTGAAATAGTTTCTGGTTTTTCTGAAGGATTGAAAGATGAAAATTCTTTTGACGAAGATTGCAAACAAACCATGAAGAAATTAATTGGTGCTAATGGTGGTTTTGACGAGAAGTACGCTAAAGCAGGTTCAACATGCATCGGAAAAATATCCGGAATTTTCTTTATGTCTGGTTGGAAACAGAAAAATGCCTTGTCGAAAATCGATATGAAATTCGTGAAACTTGGTTTTGAACATGGATTGAAAAAAATTGACACGATTGTTCCACGTACCGAGCAGGCAACAATTGTTCAAAATTTCATGTGGGATATGAACAAGCAAAACGGAATTTTGATGCTTGAGGCGGCTAAAAAGAAGAAAAATACTGTTGCAACAACTTCTGGTTTGGTGTTAGAGACTTTAAGTCCTGGAACTGGTGGTAGTCCAACGGCAAGTGATGATGTTTTAGCACATTATATCTTAATGAATTCTTCAGGAGATACGCTTCAAAGTTCTTTCAAAATGACTGAAATGTATAAGCAGCCTTTAACTCCATTTTCATTAATGGGTGTTGTTCCGGGTTGGACAGAAGCATTTCCAATGATGAAAAAAGGAGGGAAGTATAAACTTTATTTGCCATTTCATTTAGCGTATGGTGAACAAGGAATGTATAATCCGCAAAGTCAATCTTATGATATTCAGCCTTTTGAGTCTCTGGTGTTTTACATCGAATTTTTAAACTTTGGTAAAGCTGGTAGTTTGACGAAAAAGTAAATTTGTTATTTTTTTACGGCGGACCTTGTCCGCCGTTATAAATGTGTGACTCCTCTGGAGTCTTTTTTTTGAGGTTGTTTTACTCTGTAGGATTTTGTCTGCAGTTATTCATGTGTGACTCCTTCGGAGTCTTTTTTTGAATATTTTTATTGATTTTGAAGGGTATTCAATTTTTTGCTTAGATTTTCAAGAACTTTGTTGTAAATGTCCTTCATTTCATCTTGTTTGGAGGCATAATAGGTAAATGAACTTTCAAAATTTTTGAATGAAACATCGTACTTTTTAAGGATGTGATCGCCTGATTTTTCGATAGTTTTTTTGAATTGATCAAATTGTGGGTGTCTATTTTGAATTTGATCTTCAATAATCATCAGTTCCTCCAGAATGGAAATCATTTTTTCTTTTGCAATTAAATTTGCAGGTTCATCGTATTCCTTGACTTTCAATTCGCAAGAAATGAAAAGTAAAAATGAAATTATGCAGAATGAGTATTTCATTAAAAACTGTTAATGTCTGATTTTTTTATTACACCGTAAAGTTAATGTTTATAAAAGAAATATAAGTAAAATTAATTTTAAAAAAATCAAGTTTATATAAAATAGAAAGCAGTATGCTTCAAATAGACGCAGTGTTTTCTTTTTTACCACAAGGATAAGAAAGAAAAGTTAGAGGTTTTGTAATTATCTTGCTTTTTCTTACTCTCTCAGAGGTTTTGTTTTTTTCATTTACCACTAAGATTAGAAAGACAAGTAAGTGGTTTCATAATTTTCTTTCTTTTTCTTACTCCCTCAGTGGTTTTCTTTTTTTTATTTAGCACTAAGAATAGAAAGAAAAGTAAGAGGTTTCATAATTTTCTTTCTTTTTCTTACTCTCTCAGAGGTTTCTTTTATATGGAGAAAAGTGATTAAAAATTAAAAGTTAATCGTTGACCGAAAATAGCTTGACTTACTTTCCCATTTTCATAAACTGCTTGTCCGTTTACAAAGGTACTATGAATTGAGTTACTAAAAGTATAGTTTTCGAAAGGTGACCAGCCACATTTTGACAAGATATTCGATTTTTCTACTTTTGTTTGCTTGGAATCAATTAGCACTAAATCAGCGAAATAGCCTTCACGGATAAAACCTCTGTTTTCGATTTTAAATAAAATAGCAGGATTGTGAGCCATCTTTTCAACCACTTTTTCAATGCTTATTTGTCCTTCTTTGACCTTTTCAAGCATGGCTAATAAAGCGTGTTGAACCAATGGTCCTCCAGATGGTGCATCCAAATAGGCTTTTGATTTTTCTTCCAAAGTATGTGGCGCGTGATCTGTTGCTATGACATCAATTCGATTGTCTAAAACAGCTTTCCAAATTTCACTTCTATCGTGCGCAGTTTTGACGGCAGGATTCCATTTGATAAAATTTCCTTTTTCTTCGTAATCTTCGTCTGAAAACCACAAATGATGCACGCATGCTTCCGCTGTAATCATTTTTTGAGCTAGGGGCAAAGAATTTTCAAATAAA
>CAZHLZ010000223.1:4338-6582 GCA_964532475.1 uncultured Chitinophaga sp. | reverse complement strand
ACAGTTTTTTATGTCAATCTGAATTTCAATTTTACAATCGAACTGAGGTTAATAATTAGTAAGAAATCAAAAAATAAATTAAGATCATTTTTGCAAAACTGACTTAAATCATAATTTCATAGTATAAAAATAACTAAGTTTGCATAATGAAATTTGTACTTATTTCTTTTTTAAGTTTTTATATACTTGTTACACTTGCGCCAAATATGCAAGGTGCGCAGTATTTAAAGGTGGGAGAAATGTACAGCCATTTTGAAAAAGATTATTCAGAAAAAGGAATATCATTTTCAAGTTTTTTAGATTTTTTGGAAGAACATTACACCAAAAAACTCGATTTATCTAAAGATGGTCATAAAGATTTACCTTTTAAGACAATAGGTTCATCTTCAGTGCAACTTTCATTTCATGAATATCGCATTGAAGCAGTGTTTGAGTGTGAATATTTATTTGAGGAGAAAAACACTTCCTTTCCTGAGCCTTCTTTTTCTAACAAAGGAGCACTTTTTTCTATTTGGAATCCACCACGAATTTGAATTATTTTAATAGTGTTACCAAGTTAAAGTGCAAATCTAGAAAATCTTATATATATTAATAGTATTTTTCAAAAATGTATATCTTTCACTCTAGGGATATTCTGTAATTGTAGTTTTTGTCATGGTTTTTAACAAAAACTCATGCCAAAAACAAACAAGCTTCTATTTGACCACGACGGATTACATCCGTCGTTAAAAATATTTGATACCTACGGCATCATTTTGCCACTTAACTTGGTAAACCTTTAATTTAATTAATGAATTTTTTTTCGCAGATGAGTAATAAATAATTCATCCTTTAAAATTCAACATCGTCAAACTGAGCTTTTCGCTATAATTTTAGTAGCTAGTCTAAATGAAATGTCCATTCAAATTCAATTATCATGTTCAATAAAATTATTGCTTGGTCTGTAACGAATAAACTATTTGTTATTTTACTGACCTTTGCCTTAATTGCTTGGGGAATATTTTCCTTACAGCAATTACCAATTGATGCAGTTCCTGACATCACAAACAATCAGGTTCAAGTGATTACTTCTTCTCCTTCTACTGGAGCTGAAGATATCGAACAATTCGTCACTTTTCCCATTGAACAAACAATGGCAACCATTCCAAATATTGAAGAAATTCGTTCTTTTAGTAGATTTGGACTGAGTGTTGTTACAATTGTTTTTTCTGATGAAACTGATGTTTATTGGGTGCGCCAACAAGTAAACGAACGCTTGATTGAGGCGAAAAGTCAAATTCCACCAAATTTGGGTGAACCAACTTTAGCGCCATTAAGTACTGGTTTAGGCGAAATTTACCAATACATTGTAAAAGCAAAACCAGGTTATGAGAAAAAATACGATGCCACCGAATTACGCTCTATTCAAGATTGGATTATTCGAAGACAACTTCTTGGAATTAAAGGTGTTGCAGATATCTCGGGTTTTGGTGGTTACCTCAAACAGTATGAAATAAAAATTAAACCCGATCAACTCAAACAAATGGGAGTTTCCTTGAATGAAATTTTTAGATGTTTGGAGGAAAATAATGAAAACGAGGGTGGTGCATACATTGAACGGGAGAATAATACAACTTACATACGAACTCAAGGACTGCTAAAAACCATTTCAGATATCGAAAGTCTGAAGGTAAAAGAAAATGAAAGTGGAATTCCAATTTTGATTCGAGACATAGCTCAAGTTGAAATTGGTGGGGCTTTACGTTATGGAGCTCTTACCAATGAAGATAAGGGAGAAGCTGTTGGTGGAATTGTGTTGATGTTGAAGGGTGCAAATTCTTCCGAAGTGATTGATTTGGTAAAAACACGAATGGAAGAAATTAAAAAAACACTTCCTTTGGGTGTCGAAATTGAAGTTTATTTGGATAGAACGAAACTCGTAAATAATGCCATTTCAACTGTAAGTACCAATCTCATTGAAGGAGCATTAATCGTAATTTTCGTACTTGTACTTCTACTTGGCAACTTGAGAGCTGGTTTAATCGTTGCTTCCGTAATTCCAATTTCAATGTTATTCGCCATTTCCATGATGAATTTATTTGGAGTTTCTGGAAATTTAATGAGTTTGGGAGCAATTGATTTCGGATTAATTGTAGATGGTTCGGTAATCATTGTAGAAGCAACGTTGCATTTTTTATTAGTAAAGAATATTGCAGGCAAACTTACCCAGCAGCAAATGGATGAAGCAGTGGAAGGCAGTGCAAA
>CAZHLZ010000223.1:0-4328 GCA_964532475.1 uncultured Chitinophaga sp. | reverse complement strand
GTAATCATTGTGGAAGCCACTTTACATCTTATTCGTCATCAGGGAGAAAAAAAATATTCTCAAAGTAAAATGAACGAATTAGTGATTTTTTCAGCCTCAAAATTCAGTAATAGTGCTGTTTTCGGTCAAGTCATCATTCTAGTAGTTTACCTTCCCCTATTAGCCTTGGTTGGAATTGAAGGTAAAATGTTTAAACCAATGGCAGAAACTGTGCTTTTCGCCATTTTGGGTGCATTTATTTTGTCTTTAACTTATGTTCCGATGGTTTCCGCACTATTTTTAAGTAAAAAAGTAAAAACCAAGTTGACAATCAGTGATAAAATTATTCGATTTATTAATTCTAAATACAAACCATTGTTGCAAAAAGCAATTAGACATCAACGCATTGTTTTAGGTGTTTTAATTGCAGTTTTTATTACAAGTTTCATTCTGTTTTCAAATTTAGGTTCTGAATTTATTCCAAATTTGGATGAAGGCGATTTTGCTGTGGAAGTTCGATTGGCACCAGGCACAAGTCTCACAAAAACCATTGAAACCACCAAAAAAGCTTCAGGAATCTTAAAACGGAATTTCCCGGAGGTAAAAAAAGTCGTGGGTAAAATTGGAACTGCAGAAATCCCTACCGATCCCATGCCGATGGAAGCGTGTGATTTAATGGTTATTTTAAAGGACAAAAAAGAATGGGTTTCTGCCACAAATAAAGAAGAACTTGCTGAGAAAATGCAAAAAACTTTGGAAGATTACATTCCTGGCGTGGAATTCGGTTTTCAGCAACCAATTCAAATGCGATTTAATGAATTAATGACTGGCGCCAAACAAGATGTGGTTGTTAAGGTGTATGGAGAAGATTTGAATAAGTTGGCTTCTTATGCGAAGAAAATCGGTTCCATATCTTCCAAGATTCAAGGTGTACAAGATGTTTATGTAGAAGAAGTTACTGGTCTCACAGAATTAATCATTGATTACAACCATCAAAATTTGGCTTTCTACAACATTACGAAAAATGAGCTAAATAATGTTATCAATACTTCTTTTGCAGGAAAGTCAGCAGGATTAATTTTTGAAGGAGAAAAACGCTTTAACATTGTTGTGAAAAATTCTTTAGAGGAACGAAAATCAATTGAGGATTTAAAATTATTGATGATAACAACTGACGATGGAAAACAAATTCCCTTGGAAAACTTAGCGAACATTTCGTACAAAATTGGTCCAAATCAAATTCAACGTGACGATGCAAAACGACGAATTATTATTGGATTTAACATTCGCGGACGAGATGTGGGAACAATTATTGCTGAATTGAAGAAAAAAATTGAAAGTCAAGTTGTCTTTGAGCCAGGTTATACCACTTCCTTCGGTGGAACATTTAAAAACCTTGAAAATGCTCGAGCACGTTTATTAATTGCTGTTCCTGTTGCCTTATTACTGATTTTTGTGCTGCTTTTTATCACTTTCAAGTCGGTGAAACAAGCAATTTTGATTTACACGGCAATTCCCTTAGCTTCCATTGGTGGAATTATTGCCTTGTGGGCGCGAGATATGCCTTTTTCAATTTCCGCAGGAGTGGGTTTTATTGCACTTTTTGGTGTTGCAGTATTAAATGGAATTGTGTTAATCGCTGAATTTAATTCCATTCGGAAATCAGGTGAAGAAAATGTACTAAAAATTATTTTCAAAGGAACAAATGCACGTTTGCGTCCAGTTTTATTAACGGCAATGGTGGCATCCTTAGGATTTTTACCTATGGCAATTTCACATGGAAGTGGCGCCGAGGTTCAAAAACCATTGGCAACAGTGGTAATTGGAGGCTTAATAAGTGCTACTATTTTGACATTATTTATTCTTCCAATTCTTTATCTTTTATCGACAAAAAAAATGAAAATCAATTTAAATAAGAAAAAAGTAGTAGCAAGTTTGTTATTCATGCTAACTTTTTCACCCTTCTTTTCTCAACAGTTTAGTGTGGATGATTGCATCAAAATGGCCAAAGAAAACAATAAAAACCTTGCTGCAAAGGAACAGAATTCAAACAAAGAAATACTTATTTCACAAGGAAATAAAGTGATTCCTAAAACCAATATTTCGCTACTTTATGGTCAATACAATTCGGTCAATAATTCGGACAATAATTTCACCGTTGGTCAGTCAATTCCTTTCCCAAGCGTATTCAAGTATGAATCATTGAAGGGACAAATAAAATCGAATTTTGCCCAGTGGGAATATCAATTTTTTGAAGCTGAATTGAGTTTAAATGTTAGGCTGGCCTACCAAAATTTGATTTTCGCAAAAAAGAACTTGAATTTATTGATCTCACAAGATAGCTTAATGCAACTTGTTGCTGCTAAAATGGAACTTAGAAAACAAAATAGTGATTTGAGTCCTGTGGATTATTTGTTGTTTAAAAACCAACAAGTTGAGTTAAATCAACGTATAATGAACGCAGAAAATGGATTTCTGGAGGCACAAAGCAATCTTGAAATATTAATTTCTAATGCAATTAAGGTGGAACCAATTTTAACAAATTCACTTTCATTTACTCCTTTGCTTGAAACAATTGATTTTTCGCAGCACTTTATGATGAAAAAATACGGTTTTTTGCAAGAAGAATTGGCAGTTCAACAAAAGCTAAATCGCTCGTATAGTTTACCAGAATTGAGTTTGTCTTATTTTAATCAAACTCTAATTGGTTATCAGCAAGTGAATGGAACGGAAGTTTTTTACGATGGAAAGAAACGTTTTCAAGGTGTACAAGCTGGAGTGGCTATTCCATTTTTTAATCAAGCTACAAAACGAAAAAATGAAGCGCTTTCTGTTGAAATGAATCAGTCCAATTTAGTTGCAGAACACTATCAACAGGAGCTTTCTAACTTTTATTTAAAGCACTTGAATTCGTACAATTCGATTAAAAAGTCCTTGGTTTTATTTGAAAGTGAAATCAACAAAAACAATGCTGAATTAAAGAAAAAAGTAAACATCAGTTTTCAAAACGGAGAATTGTCACAAATTGAATGGCTGTATTCACAACAATTAATTTTAGGAAATGAAATGGAATATGTGAATTTAGAAAATGATTTAAATCGCGAAATTATTTACCTCAACTGGTTGAAAAATCAAAATTAAGAATTGAATTATGAAAAATATAAAATTAATAGTAGCAATAATTGGTTTAATACTATTTACTGCATGTGGTTCAAATGAAGAAACAAAAAATAAAGCGGAAACAACGCAAGGGTTGAGTTTAACTGATCAGCAAATGAAGTTCAATTCCATGACGATGGGGAAATTGGAAATGCGAGAATTTGCTCCGATTATTAATTCATACGGAAAAGTAGAGGTTCCACCTCAAAATAAAACAGTAATTGCAGCAAAATTTGGCGGTTTTGTCAAAAGAGTATTGGTTTTAGATGGAATGTATGTTAAAAAAGGTCAAACTTTGATTGAAATTGAAGATCCAAGTATTTTACAAATGCAGCAAGACTATTTAGAAAATCAAAGTAATTTAGAGTATTTAAAAGGCGAATACGAGCGACAAGAATTACTTTCAAAGCAAGAAGCAACAAGTTTAAAAAGTTTTCAGCAAGCTAAAGCAAATTATTTCAGTGCAAAAGCACGTCATGCTGGAATGAAAAGCAAGTTGCAATTGGCTGGAGTAAACGTTTCGAGAATTAATGAGAATTCAATTCAAACGAGTGTTTCCTTAGTTGCTCCTTTCAGCGGAATTGTGACAAAAGTTAATGTTCAAACGGGTGCTTATGTTCAATCTCAAGACCAATTATTGGAATTAATTGACACGCAACATGCCCATGCAGAATTGGAAGTTTATGAAAAAGACATAGCTAATTTATCCGTTGGTCAAGATGTTGAGCTGTTTTTCACAAACAAAAAAGAAGCTGTCTTAGCCAAAGTGCATTTAATTGGTCACGATATTTCTAGAAATAAAACCGTTTTGGTTCACGGACACTTTTTAAAAGAAGAAAAAACTTTGATTCCAGGAGCATTTTTCAGAGCTAAAATTAAAGCAAAATCAAGTAATTACTTATCAATTCCTGCAAAAGCTGTAATAAATAATAAGGGCAAAAACATTATTTTTGTTAAAACAGGTAAAAGTGGGAAAAATACCAATTTCAAAGTAATTGAAGTACAAATTTTAGCTCAAAATGAAGATTTTATTGCCGTGAAATTCGATAATATGAACAATTTGAAAACTAGTGAATTTATTATCGAAGGAGCTTATGAGTTGTTTTCAAAAATGCAGGCGGAATAGCTTTTGAAAAAAAATAATTGTAAAAAAGTAAAATAGTGCGTAACTTCGTAATTCTATTATTTAG
>CAZHLZ010000222.1:0-6634 GCA_964532475.1 uncultured Chitinophaga sp. | reverse complement strand
AAACAGATACAGTTGCTTCCAAAAAAGCGAAAAAACTTGCAGACAGTTTGGTTGGAATCTTAAACAAAGATAATTTCGAACAATTGGTGACTAAATACAGTCAAGATCCAGGTTCTGCTCAAAAAGGTGGAAAATATGAAAACTTTGTGTACGATGAATTTGTTCCTGAATTTTCTAACTTCGTAAGCAATGGCAAAATTGGTCAAATCGGTATTGTGCAAACAACTTATGGTTACCACATTATTGAAGTATTAGATAAACAAGCTGCGAAAGTTCCAGTTTTATCTGTTATTGAAAAGTCTTTAGAAATTTCTGATGAAACTGAAACAGAAATTAGCGATAAAGCTTACAACTTATTATACAAATTTGATTCAAAAATTGCGCGTCAAAAAGAAATTAAAGACAAAATTGCATTATTTGATTCATTAGCACAAAAAGAAGGTTACTTCTCTCGTCCTGTAAAAATCTTAGATGAGAATCCTAAAGTCCAAGGTTTTGCGACAGCTTTTGCAGAAGACAAAATCTTAAAAATGGCTTACGACGAAAATGCACAAGTTGGTTCATTGTGTTCGGCACCAATCAAGGATCAAGGGAAATACATCATTGCCATGGTTTCTTCAATCCGTGAAAAAGGAGTTCCAAACTTTGAAGATGTTGCTGAAAGAATGAAATTTGAAGTAATTAAAGAACGTAAAGCAAAACGTTTCATTCAAATGATGTCAAACGAGAAAAATTTAGAGCGTTTGGCTAGAAAAGTGAATGCTCAAGTTATGAAAGGTGAAGTGACATTTGCAAATGCGCAAATCCCAGGAGGAAGTTACGAGCCAGAAATCGTTGGATCTTTATACTCTGGATTAAAAGATGGACAAGTTACTGTACCAGTTCAAGGTGAGCAAGCAGTTTATGTGATTATGATTACAAAAACTTTGAAAGCTCCAGCAACTGCAAATTACAATGCTGAAAGAGAACAATTATTAGCAAATGCAAGAGCTCAAATGCAAAACAACACAAAATCAGCATTCATCAAATTAGCTGAGGTGAAAGATAACAGAAGATTTTCAAGTTTAGGAATTATCCGAGAATAAGAAAATTAAAGACATAAAAAAAGAGGCTATCAAATTTGGTAGCCTCTTTTTTTGTTCGAAAAAAATATATTTATTGAACTTCTTTCTTAATTTCAACTGCCTTCTCCTCCACTACTTTTTTGCCGTCATCTAATTTTTTTTCCATTTTCGTTTCAACTTCCTTGATCGCTTGATCTTTCTGAGCATCTAAACTTTCAACATCTTTGTCTAATTCCTCCATAGATTCCTCAAACATTTTATCCATTTCTTTGTCCGCAGTTTCTTGCAATTCCTTTTCCAAATCTTTCGCTTTATCCTCAGGACTTGAGCAACTAAACATAAATACTGAGATAGTTGCTAATAAAAATATTTTCTTTTTCATACCTTATTTTTTTTATCGAAAATACTATTTTTTTAAATACCACAATAAAATTGTTAAAAAAGTTTTATCATTTATTAATTTTCTGTAGCTTTACCTAATATATCTAAATTATGAAAAAACAACTATTCATTTTATTATTGGCAACTTCATTTGTTGCAGAAGGAACATTTTCGCAAGAAGATGCCAAAAAAGATAATATTCTTAAGCACTTTAAGAAGAAAGAAATTTCTCAAAACGATAAATCCAGAGAAATGGTTAGTCGTCCAGCAAAAAGTAATAATTTTTATTGGGATAATTTCAACACGAACGATTGGTTTAATACAGATTCAACCTATTACACTTATGACGCGCAGGGTTATGAAACTGTTCGTTTGAATCGAACCATGGGACTTGATAATTCAAGAACAACAACTACCTACAATGCAAATCATCAAGTTGTGTTGGTTGTAGATGACCAATTTAACTTTGGAACCTCTACCCTTGAACCTATATACAGAACAACATACACCTATGATTTACAAGGGAATAGAACTGAATACATCAATGAAAACTACAATTACACAACAAGTTCGTGGGAAATATCTTATGGCAGCAAGGATATGTATTCTTACGATGCTAACAACAACATTATTGAGCAAATAAGTCAAGAATACAACCAAACTTCTCAACTTTTTGAAAACACTAATAAAACTATTTCAAGTTACAATGCTTCTAATTTAGTTACTACAATGGAAGAATTTTCTTGGGACGGATCAGCATGGAGCAAAGACGTTAAATATGAACTACAATACACCGGTGGTGTTGCTTCCTTGTACACTTTGAGTGAGTGGAATGGAACAAGTTATGTGAATTCCATGAGATATGTAAATATTGTTTGGGAAAATTGGAATGATAATATTGAAGAATCAGATATTAGGTCTTATACAGAACAAACTTGGAATGGATCAACATGGATAAATTCAGCAAGAAACAATACAAGCTATGATGAGTTTGGCGGTTCTATTTCAACAGATGAAGTGTATAGTAATAACACATGGACTTTTTCCTTCCGATATTCTAATTTTTTTGATAGTCATTTAAATTATTCTGGTTCAAAAAGCGAAGAATATATCAATGGTGCATGGGAAATAAATTATCAAAGTGAAGTTATAAATACCTACGATGCAAATGATAATATTACTCAAACAATTTGGAAATATTGGAACCAAGAAACTTCACAACTTGTAAATAACAACAGAAAAGATTACGCTGATTTCACAACATATTCAAATTCAATTGGTTTAGTTGAAAATCAAAACGAAATTTCAGTTAACATCTATCCAAATCCAAGCAAAGAAATCTGTCATGTTTCTTTTGTTGAAAATGACAATTACAACTTTCAATTAATATCCCTTGAAGGTAAAACTATAAAGGAAGTTAAAACAAATAAAAGTTTTAGTTTTAATTCAAACGAGCTAAAATCAGGTATTTATATTTACAAAATCAGTAAGCAAGCGGGGAATTCCCAAGTTGGAAAATTGATAATTGAGTAAAACAAATAATTTATGCAAAAAGCTAGGTCTCAAATGGATCTAGCTTTTTTTTTATCAAAAAATTATAGAATTGCCTTTTATAGTTTTTTCAAACTTCCAAATTTTTGTTTGATTCCAAACTTCTGAAAAAATATTAAAAGTAATGGATTCATATAATCTTGCAAAATTCTACTAAAAAATTAAGTGAAAATTTTAAAAAAACATTAACTTTGCATCAATGGAAAAGCAAGTCATTTTAAATTCTAAACAAATTGAGTTAACGATAAATCGCCTTTGCTTTCAGTTAATTGAAAACCACAACAACTTTGAAAATTCTGTTCTAATTGGCCTGCAACCACGCGGTATTCACGTCCTTAGTCGTTTAAAAAACCAATTAGAAGAGATTTTAAACAAAGAAATTACCTGCGGAAACTTAGACATCACCTTTTACAGAGACGATTTTAGACAAAGAAAGAATCCAATCATTCCAAGTGTCACCAATATTGATTTTATCATCGAAAACAAAAAAGTAATCATTATTGACGACGTTTTATTTACCGGAAGAACAATTCGTTCAGGGATGGATGCATTGCTTGCCTATGGTCGACCTGAAAAAGTGGAATTACTGACATTGATTGATCGAAGATTCAGTCGACAACTTCCAATTCAAGCAGATTATGTTGGAAAAACAATTGATTCGTTAAAGACAGAGCGAGTAAATGTTGAATGGAAAGAAATCGAAGGTAAGGACCAAATAGTTTTATATTCTCAAGAGCAAAATGGATAATTTAAGTGTTGACAATTTATTAGGAATCAGAGATTTAACTGAAAATGATATTCAATTAATTTTCAAAACAGCGGATAGTTTTAAGCAAGTAATTAATCGTCCAATTAAAAAAGTTCCTTCTTTACGCGACATTACCATTGCTAATCTTTTTTTTGAAAACTCAACAAGAACGAGACTTTCCTTCGAATTGGCACAAAAAAGATTGTCTGCTGATGTAATCAATTTTAGTGCTTCGTCTAGTTCTGTAAAAAAAGGAGAAACCTTAGTCGATACCGTAAACAACATTCTTTCAATGAAAGTTGATATGCTTGTGATGCGACATGCAAGTCCTGGAGCGGCTCAATTTTTATCCAAAAAAGTAAAGGCAAAAATCATTAATGCAGGAGACGGAACGCACGAACATCCTACTCAAGCCTTGTTAGATTCCTTTTCAATTCGTGAACGATTGGGAGATGTAGCAGGAAAAAAAGTGGTAATAGTTGGAGACATTTTACATTCACGAGTTGCATTATCAAACATTTATTGCTTGCAGAAACTTGGAGCAGAAGTCATGGTTTGCGGACCAACAACACTGATTCCGAAATACATACAACAATTGGGTGTGAAGGTTGAACACAATTTAATCAAGGCCTTAAACTGGTGTGATGTAGCAAATATGTTACGAATTCAATTGGAACGTCAAGACATCAAATTCTTCCCAAGTTTAAGAGAATATTCCATGTTGTATGGTTTGAACAAAGAAATTTTGGACAACCTTGACAAGGAAATTGTGGTAATGCATCCTGGACCAATAAATCGAGGAGTAGAAATCACATCCGATGTGGCCGATTCAAAACAATCAATCATATTGAATCAAGTAGAAAATGGTGTCGCAATTCGAATGGCAGCAATTTATTTACTTGCAGCAAAAGTTTAAAACAAAGAAAAAATTAACATGAAAAAACATATTATTTCATTATTAGTTGTCGGAATTGCATTTTCCTGTTCAACAAAAAAAACGGCAACAAATTCCACCATTGCTCCAAAAAATAAAAAAGAAATTGTCTTCGAAAAAGATTATTTAGACGAAAGCATTAAACCAGGAGATGATTTTTTCATGTATTCCAATGGAACTTGGGTGAAAAACAATCCTGTTCCTCCAAGTGAGTCTCGTTGGGGTAGTTTTAATGAGTTAGAAAAGGCAAATATCGATAAATTAACCGTTATTTTAGAAGGCTTACGCACAGCAAATTTCGGCAAGGAAACAAGCGAATACAATCTAGGAGCATATTACATTTCCTATACGGATATGGCCTCAAGAAATAAATTAGGTATTTCTCCAATTAAGGCCGAAATAAAAAAAATTAATTCGATAACAAATTACACAGATATCTCCTCAATTGTTGCAGATCAGCACAAAAATGGAATTTCGTCTTTATTTTATTTTGGAGTTGAACAAGACTTAAAAGATGTTAGTGTAAACATTTCTTACTTGTATCAAGGGGGAATTGGACTTCCAAATCGAGATTACTATTTAAACACGAAAAACAGTGAAATCCTAAAAAAATATAAGGCTCACATTGAAAAAATTTTCCTTTTAGCTGGATTTGATGAAAAAGAAGCTAGTTCTGCATCAAAAAATGTCGTCAATTTTGAAACAGCATTGGCTCAGAAAATGAAAAGTCCTGCGGAATTAAGAATTCCTGAAAACAATTACACCAAAATATCAGCAAATGATTCCTACTTGATGCTCAAAAACTTTGATTTTGAAAAATACCTTTCAAACATAGGATCTCAATCATTTGATAATATTGTTATCGGTCAAACAGGCTTTTTCAGAAGTTTAAATTCCTTAATCAAAGAAACTGAAATTGAACAAATTAAAGATTATTTAACTTGGAAGTCTTTAGATTTTTATGCAAAACACTTGGATGAAAAATTTGTGAAAGCTGATTTCGAATTTTATGAAGGAGTTTTGAGTGGGAAAACAGAAATGAAGCCTTTAAACGAAAATGTTATCAATGAAATCACAGACATGTCTCTAGGGGAAACTTTAGGTAAATTATTTGTTGAAAAACATTTTTCAGAAAACGCTCAAAAAAGAGTTAACGTTATGGTTGACAATCTTTTACTTACATTTAATGAACGAATTAAAAACTTAACTTGGATGAGCGACTCAACAAAAACTGAAGCACTCAACAAGTTAAACTCCATTGGCAGAAAATTAGGTTTCCCTTCGAAATGGGAGAATTTTGGAGATTTAAATTTAACTCAAGACAATTACATTGAAAATGTTCGCAAATGTAATCAAAGAGACACAAGAGAAAATTTAAGCCAACTATACAAACCAATTGACAAAGCAAAATGGGGAATGCCAGCGCACATGGTAAACGCATACTACAATCCACAATTAAATGAAATTGCCTTCCCTGCTGGCATCATGCAATTCCCATTCTTTGATGAAAATGCAGAAGATGCTTTGAATTACGGTCGAATCGGAATGGTAATTGGTCATGAATTTACGCATGGCTTCGATGACATGGGTTCAAAATTTGCTGCAGATGGAAACTTTAAAAATTGGTGGTCAGAAAAAGATAAAAACTCTTTCGAAGAAAAAACAAAAATTTTGGGCGAAACTTTTGCAGCCTTCTGCCCTATTGATGGTCATTGTGTGAATCCAGAATTAACTATGGGCGAAAATATTGCTGATTTAGGAGGAATCACTTTGGCATATTATGCATATACGAAAACTGAAGAATTTAAATCTGGAGAAAAGAAAAAAGGATTTACACCAGCACAACGTTTTTTCATTTCCTTTGCTCAATTATGGAAAATAAATTATACAACAGAAGAAATGAAAAACAGAATTGAAAACGACCCTCACTCACCTGGAATGTACAGAGTAAATGGT
>CAZHLZ010000221.1:0-6644 GCA_964532475.1 uncultured Chitinophaga sp. | reverse complement strand
GTCGTTTGTATTCGATGAACGAGGGAAATATTGACATTTGTCATCCTGGAATTAAAGATTACATTCACTATTGCCAAGGAGAAGAAAAAGAAACTGGAAGACCTTATTCCGGAAGGTATATTGGTTCTTTAGTTGCCGATTTTCATAGAAGTTTAATTAAAGGAGGAATTTATATTTATCCTGCGGTACCATCAGCTCCCAAAGGAAAATTACGTTTGTTATACGAATGTAATCCATTGGCATTCATTGCTGAACAAGCGGGTGGATTAGCAACAACTGGTTTTGAGCGAGTTATGGAAATTAAACCCACAGAACTTCACCAACGTGTTCCATACATTGTTGGTTCCAAAAAAATGGTTGAACAGGTTTTGGAATGTATTAAAAATGCTGAGGCATAATTCATGGATTTAAAACAATTCAAATCTTTATTTTCAAAATTACCGCAAATTGATGCAACAGCGAATCAATTGCAATTCAGTGGAACAAAAATTCATTGGAAGGGGATTTCCTTTTCTGCAAAAGCAATCGTTGCAACTCAATTAGCAAAGCAAATTCCGGGAAATCAGCTATTTATTTTACAAGATAAAGAAGATGCTGCCTATTTCCTGAATGATTTACAAAATTTATATCCAGAAGAAAAACAAGTATTATTTTATCCAGCATCTTATCGAACGCCTTATCAATTTGAGGAAACCGATAATGCAAATGTTGTTTCTAGAGCCGAAGTTTTGGAAAAAATCAATAATGGCTCAAACGCTTGGATTGTAACTTATCCGCAAGCCTTGTTTGAAAAGGTTCCAACGCAAAAAAAATTAACTAAAAATACACTTCGGGTTGAAAAAGGGAAATCTTATTCCTTGGATTTCATGAACGAATTGTTATTGGAATACCATTTCGAACGGGTAGATTTTGTTTACGAACCGGGCCAGTTTGCAATTCGTGGTGGAATTGTGGATGTTTATTCCTATTCGAATGATTTGCCTTTTAGAATTGAGTTTTTTGGTGATGAGGTAGATTCTATCAGAACTTTCGACCCAGTAGATCAATTATCCCAAGCAAATCACGATTTTTTTAATATCATTCCAAATGTGCAAGGAAGTTTTTTGCATGATGATTTTGCTTCATTTCTAGCTTTTTGCGGCCTGAATACAACTGTTTGGCTTTCTTCAAATCAACTGGTTTCAAACATTCTTGGTAAAGAATACGAAAAGGCAGTTAAAATTTATGAAGGTTTAAACCATACTTTGAAACAAACGATTCCTGATAATATTTACCTGCATAAAAACGAATGGGAAAAAGAACTTTCAAAATTTTCTGTCATTGAATGGGGACCAGATTTTTCTTTTAAAGCAGATTTCGCCGCAGAATTTCAAGTTCAAAGTCAACCGGTTTTTAATAAAAATTTCACCTTATTTCACGATGATTTAATTGCTCGAAAAAAAGTAGGTTTTACAAATTTATTTTTTTCCAATCAGCCCAAACAAATTGAACGTTTGTATTCAATTTTTGAAGATATTGGTAATAAAGATGCCGCAATTCACGATAGTTTTGTTTCGATGCCACTCGCATTACATGAAGGTTTTATTTTACCTGAACTGAAATTAGCGTGTTATACGGATCATCAAGTTTTTGAGCGATACCATCGATTTAAACTAAAAGATGGATTTTCTCAGTCGAAACAGGCCTTAACATTAAAAGAAATTTACAACTTACAAAAAGGTGATTACGTTACACACATTGATCACGGAGTAGGACAATTTTCAGGTCTTCAAACAATTGATGTAAACGGAAAACCGCAAGAAGCGATTCGTTTGTTGTACAAGGATGGAGATGTTTTGTATGTAAGTATTCATTCCTTGCATCGTATTTCTAAATTTACAGGAAAAGAAGGTACTGCGCCTAAAATGAACAAATTAGGAACGCAAACTTGGACTACCCTTAAGAATAAAACTAAATCAAAAATCAAGGAAATTGCCTTTGATTTGATTCAATTATACGCAAAACGTAAAAGTCAACCAGGATTTGCATTCTCGCCAGACACGTATTTGCAAGACGAATTGGAAGCTTCATTCATGTATGAAGACACTCCAGACCAAATGAAGTCCACAGAGGCAATCAAAAAAGACATGGAATCTTCTATGCCTATGGATCGATTGATTTGTGGTGATGTTGGTTTTGGAAAAACTGAATTAGCTGTTCGTGCGGCTTTCAAAGCAGTTGCAGATAGCAAACAAGTCGCAATTTTAGTGCCCACAACGATATTGTGTCATCAACATTATAGAAGTTTTAGTGAGCGTTTAAAGGATTTCCCTGTGAAAGTGGATTACATTAATCGTTTTAAATCTGCCAAACAAATTACCGAAACGCTTAAAAAAGTTCAATCGGGTGAAGTAGATATCTTAGTGGGAACACATAAAATTGTAGGAGATAAAGTCAAATTTAAGGATTTAGGTTTGATGATTATTGACGAAGAACAAAAGTTTGGAGTTGCTGTAAAAGATAAACTCAAAACGATGAAAGCCACGGTAGATACTTTGACATTGACCGCTACACCAATTCCGAGAACCTTACAATTTTCGTTGATGGGAGCGCGAGATTTGAGTATTATCAATACACCACCGCCAAATCGTCAACCCGTTTTAACTGAAGTAATTCAATTTAACGAAGAAACCATTCGCGATGCAATTGCATACGAAGTTTCTCGTGGTGGACAAGTATATTTTGTGCACAATCGTTTGGCAAATATCAAGGAAGTCTCTGGAATGATTCAGCGTTTGTGTCCTGGTGTTCGCGTTGGAATTGGTCATGGACAAATGGATGGAAATCAGCTCGAAAAAATCATGTTGGATTTCATTAATGGTGAATATGATGTGCTTTTGGCGACTACCATTATCGAATCAGGAATTGATATTTCCAATGCAAATACAATTATTATTAATCAAGCTAATAATTTCGGTTTAAGCGATTTACATCAATTACGTGGGAGAGTTGGTCGTTCCAATAAAAAAGGATTTTGTTACCTAATTGCTCCTAAATTTCATGAAATGACTTCAGAAGCACGCAAACGTTTGGAAGCTTTGGTTCAATTTTCGGATTTGGGTTCAGGATTCAATATTGCAATGAAAGATTTGGACATTCGCGGAGCGGGAAATTTATTGGGTGGTGAACAAAGTGGATTTATTGCAGATATTGGTTTTGAAATGTATCAAAAAATCCTAAATGAAGCGATGGAGGAATTGCGTGAATCTGAATTCAAAGATTTATTTGAAGAACGTAACACAGATCAATTCCAAAGTTTCGTGAAAGATTGCGTTATTGAAACCGATTTAGAAATCAGAATTCCAGATGATTACGTGAATAATGTTGCCGAACGATTGAGTTTGTACCAACAATTAGATAATTTGGAAAACTCCGAAGCTTTGGCAAAATTTTCAACTTCTCTGATTGACCGTTTTGGACCTTTACCTCGTTCTGTTAAAGAATTGTTTAAATCCTTCGAATTACGATGGTTGGCAGAGCAAGTTGGAATCGAGAAGTTAGTTATCAAATCAAATTCGATGGTTTGTTATTTCATTTCCAATCCTCAATCTAAATTCTATGATTCTGAAGGATTTCAAAATGTGTTAAAGTACATTCAATCTGGACCAAAAGATTGTAAATTAAGTGAAAAGAACGATAAATTGAGATTAATTTACTCAAATATTTTGACAATTGACCAAGCTTTGAAGCGTTTGGGGGAGATTGTTTAAAATACAACATTGGTTTACTATGAAATTAAGGTTTTCAATATATGTAATTTTATGTGTTCAATTGTTCCACGCACAAAGTTTTGCTCCTGCGCCAGGAAATAGTGGTTCAACAGCAATCCACAGGGACAGTTCAATTTTTCTTTCATGGGCAAATGCAATTGATTTTCAACGAGGATTTTTAGATATTTCAAATAAATCTCTGGGCTTGGCAAGTTTTGGTGAAGCAGAAAATGCACTTTTTCAAGCAGAAGGAAATTCTGTTGACGTTGTTTCCTTGGGAGATAGTGGAATTGCAATTTTAAGTTTTCCATATCCAATAACTAATGGGAATGGATTCGATTTTGCTGTTTTTGAAAATGGATTTGCTGATCATTACGTAGAATATGCCTTTGTGGAAGTTAGTTCAGATGGGGTTCATTTTGTGCGTTTCCCAAATTATTCAGAAACTCCAAGCGAAATTCAGATGGGGAATTTTGAGTTTTCAGATTGTCGTTATGTTCACAATTTAGCGGGGAAATACCGACAAGGATATGGAACTCCATTTGATTTAGAAGATTTACGAGATTCAGCTAATGTAGATATCAATGCAATTATCCACGTTAAAATTGTTGATGTGATTGGGAGTATAAATTCTGATTTCGCTACTTTTGATTCAGAAAATAGAATTATCAACGATCCTTGGCCATCAGCTTTTGAGTCTGGCGGATTTGATTTAGATGGAGTAGGAGTGATCCATCAGCAAGAAGTAGGGTTGAAGGAAAAACAGCAGTTTTCAGACTTTTTTCAAGTAAAAAATGGAAAAATTGTACTTTTAAAAGAAGGAATATACAAGTTGAGATTTTATGATCTTTCGGGAAAAGAAATTTCTGAATCACAACTTGAAAACAATGAAGGTTCAATGTGTTTTATAAGTTTTGAATATCAAAATGAAAACTACCATTTTAAATTTTTGAAATAATAGATTTTACTATTTTCTATTAATGGCGCGAATCGTCTCAATTCCAAAATCAATACATTTTTTTCTTAAATAACACAAATTTCATCGTTCAATTTGTGTATATTTGCCGAAATTTTTATTCCAAGATGATGTTAGCAGAAAAAATAACAGACACACAGATTTTTGATTTAATTGCAGAAGAAAAAAACCGTCAATTACACGGGATTGAATTGATTGCTTCTGAAAACTTTGTAAGTGAACAAGTGATGCAGGCAATGGGTTCTGTTTTGACTAACAAATACGCGGAAGGTTTACCTGGAAAACGTTATTACGGTGGTTGTGAGGTAGTTGACAAAGTGGAGCAACTGGCTATTGACCGTTTGTGTGAATTGTTTGGAGCAACTTGGGCGAATGTTCAACCACATTCTGGCGCTCAGGCAAATGCAGCAGTGTTTTTGGCTTGCCTAAATCCTGGTGATAAAATATTAGGTTTCGATCTTTCTCACGGTGGACATTTAACACATGGCTCTCCAGTAAATTTTTCCGGAAAATTATACAAACCATTTTTCTATGGTGTAAACCAAGAAACAGGACAAGTGGATTATGATGTATTGGAAGAAGTTGCTCGCAGAGAAAAACCAAAAATGATTATTTGTGGAGCTTCTGCGTACTCACGTGATTGGGATTATGCGAGAATTAGAAAAGTTGCTGATGAAATTGGAGCAATAATTTTAGCTGATATTTCTCACCCAGCTGGTTTGATTGCTGCTGGTTTATTATCTGATCCATTAGAACATTGTCACATTGTTACCACAACAACTCATAAAACTTTACGTGGACCTCGTGGTGGAGTAATTATGATGCGTCACAATTTTGAAAATCCATTTGGAATTAAATGGAACAATGGGAATTTACGTTCCATGGGAGCTTTATTAGATGCTGCGGTTTTCCCAGGAATTCAAGGTGGTCCATTGGAGCATGTTATTGCAGCTAAAGCAGTGGCTTTTGGTGAAGCCTTAACAGACGAATACAAAACATACATGAAACAAGTTCAAAAAAATGCTTCCATCATGGCAGATGAATTTGTGAAATTAGGATACAAAATTATTTCTGGAGGAACTGATAATCATTCAATGTTGATTGATTTACGTTCAAAAGGAGTTACTGGAAAAGATGCAGAAATCACTTTGGTGAAAGCAGATATTACGGTAAATAAAAACATGGTTCCATTTGATACAGAATCACCATTCGTAACTTCAGGAATACGCGTTGGAACGCCAGCAATCACCACTCGTGGAATCAAGGAAAACGATATTCCAAAAATTGTGAATTTGATTGACCGAGTTTTAACGAATATCTCTGATGAAACAGTTATCGCTGAAGTTCGCGCTGAAGTGAATGCAATGATGAGTGGTTTGCCTTTGTTTCAGATGTAAAAAAAATAGTTGAAAATTGAAAATGTAGAGTTGAGAATAATTCTGCATTTTCGGTTTTTTAAAAGTATGTTTCCAAATTCAATAAGAAGCAAAGGATTCGCATCAAAAATCCTGACTAATGAATTGTTTCAGTTGAATCATTTACTTCATTTTTCATTTAAATTGTTTAAAATGGGTAAAGCCCAACTTGAAATTTTACGATATTGTTTGCTTATTTTTCCATTTTTGGTTCTGAAAAGTAATTTTGGTTCTTTGTCTTCAAATGAATTATCATAAAAATACGAACGGTCAACAAATCTTGAAACATTTAATCCATTTAAAACAGACTTATTAAATCGAGAAATAATTTTGGTGATTGGTACATCATGTCCGCCTTCCAAAACGCGTTGTGCAATTCTACTTGCATTAATTGTAGGACTGTTTGTACAAACAAAAAAGAATCGGATAAAATATCCTTTATCCTTAGCTCTTGAAATAAAATCTACTTTTCCTGGAGAAGACAAAACTGTTTCAAAAATAATA
>CAZHLZ010000220.1:0-6656 GCA_964532475.1 uncultured Chitinophaga sp. | reverse complement strand
CGTAGTAAATGTTTTCACAACGGAATAATCCTTATTGTGATTTGCTTCAAAATGTTCTAGACAAATTTAGAATAAAAAGAAATACAAATTACATAACTTAATCTTTTTTGTAAAATTTTCTAAAAAACTGAAAATATTTCGTGATCGGGGGAAAAGGATTGTAAAATTTTAGTAGTTTTATACAACTTAATTTTAGCACTATGGGGAAAATGATTTTGGGATTGGATTTGGGAAGCACAAGCATTGGATGGGCTTTGGTAATTGAAAGAGAAAATCAAGAATCTGAAATAATAAGAACAGGTGTAAGAGTAATTCCTTTAAGTACGGATGAAATTGGTGATTTCGCAAAAGGAAAAGCAATCACAACCAACCAAGACAGAACTGATAGTAGAAGTGCACGAAGAAACTTGCAACGATACAAACTTAGAAGAAGTGTATTGATTAAAGATCTAAAAGAAATTGGCTTTATTACAGATGAAACTAATTTTTCAGAAGAAGGTAAAAATACAACTTATCAAACCCTTGAATTAAGAGCAAAAGCTGTAACAGAAAAAATTTCTAAGGAAGAATTTGCTAGAGTCTTACTTACAATCAACAAAAAAAGAGGATATAAAAGTAGTCGCAAAGCAAAAAATGAGGATGAAGGTCAATTGATTGATGGAATGGAAGTTGCGATGAAATTGCACGATGAAAATTTAACTCCTGGAGAGTTTTGCTTGGAATTACTAAAAAATAACAAAAGGCACTTGCCTGATTTTTATCGATCAGATTTACAAGATGAGTTTGAAAAAATATGGAATTTTCAAAAGAAGTTTTACCCTGAAATTTTAACAGATGATTTTAAAGAGAAAATTAAAGGTAAGGGACAACGAGCAACTTCAGCAATTTTTTGGACAATATACAATTTTAACACAGCTGAAAATAAAGGAAATCGTGAAGAAAAAAGACTGCAATCCTATCTTTGGAGAAGTGAAGGTTTAACAAGAAAATTAGCAAAAGAAGAAGTTGCTTATGTGTTAACTGAAATAAATAACGACATTAACAAATCCAGTGGCTACCTTGGGGATATAAGCGACCGAAGCAAAGAATTATTTTTCAAGAAACAAACAGTTGGACAATATTTATACAATCAAATTCAAGAGAATCGACATACTCGATTAAAAGGTCAAGTGTTTTATAGAAAAGATTACGAGGACGAGTTTGATGCCATTTGGAAAGAACAAGAAAAACACTATAAAGAACTTACACCAGAATTAAAAACAGAATTAAAAGACATTTGTATTTTCTATCAACGACGTTTAAAATCTCAGAAAAGCTTAATAAGTATATGTGAATTGGAGAGTAAAGAACGAGAGATTGTTGTTGACGGAAAACCGAAAACAAGATTAATTGGACCTAAAGTGTGCCCAAAATCTTCTCCGTTATTTCAAGAATATCGAATTTGGCAGCGCTTAAATGATTTAGAAGTTTTGAATAAAAAAGAACGTACTAAATGGCGTTTGGATGAAGATTCTAAAAACTTACTATTCCAAGAGTTGACAATTAGTAGTAAACTAACAAAAACAGAGATTTTAAAACTTCTTTATAAAAACCACAAAGATTTAGATCTAAACTTCAAAGACGTTGACGGTAACAGAACGAACGCGGCACTCTACGCGGCTTACAAAGATATTATCGAAAAATCTGGACATGGGGAGCATGATTTTTCAAAAATGAATGCTTCTGAAATTTTAGATTTAGTCAAAAATGTTTTTGAAACCCTTGGTATTGACTCAGCTATACTCAAATTAAATACAGATTTAGAAGGAAAAGCATTTGAGCAACAAGTCGCTTATCAGTTTTGGCATCTGTTATATTCTTATGAAGGTGATGACTCCAATACAGGGAACGATAGTTTGATTAATAAACTCAAGGAAAAATTTGGCTTCGAAAAAGAATATGCTCAGGTTATTGCCAACGTGTCTTTTGAACCCGATTATGCCAGTTTAAGTTCAAAAGCGATAAGTAAAATTGTACCTCATTTAAAAGATGGTTTGGAGTATAGTCAAGCAGCAAATTTGGCAGGTTACAACCATTCAAAATCCTTAAATAAAGAAGAATTAGCAACACGAGAATTAAAAGATAAGCTAACGTTATTAGACAAAAACAGTTTAAGAAATCCCGTTGTAGAAAAGATACTAAATCAAACAATTCACGTTGTGAATGCAATTATTGATGAATATGGAAAACCCGATGAGATTCGTTTGGAGTTAGCAAGGGAATTGAAAAAAAGTGCAAAAGAAAGAGAAGAAGCAACGAAAAATATCAATAAAAGTACCCTTGAACACGAAAAGTACAAAGAATTACTTAAGAAAGAATTTGGACTTCCTTATGTTAGTAAAAACGACTTAATTCGCTATAAACTCTACAAAGAACTTGAACCAAATGGATTTAAAACGTTGTACTCAAACACATATGTTTCTGCTGATAAACTATTTTCAAAAGAATTTGATATTGAACATATTATTCCTCAATCTCGCATGTTTGATGATTCCTTTTCAAATAAAACATTAGAATTGAGAAGTATTAATATTGAGAAAGGCGATAAAACTGCGTATGATTTCGTACAAGAAAAATACGGAGATAAAGGTTTACAAGATTATGAGAAAAGGATTGAAGATTTATTTAAAAATGTTGAGGAAAAAAAAGGTAAATTAAACAAACTCCTCAAAAAATCTTGTGAAATTGAAGATGGTTTTATTGATAGAGATTTACGAAATTCTCAATATATTGCTAAAAAGGCGAAAGAAATGTTGCAAGAAATTTGTAGAACCGTAAATACTACAACAGGTTCAATAACAGATAGATTACGTGAAGATTGGCAGTTGATTAACGTAATGCAAGAATTAAATTGGGAAAAATACGACAAACTAGGCTTGACCTATTACGAGACAAATCGTGAAGGTAAAAAATTACCGAGAATTAGCGATTGGACAAAACGAAACGATCACAGACATCATGCAATGGATGCTTTGACAGTTGCATTTACACGACCAAGTCATGTTCAGTATTTGAACCATCTAAACGCTCGAAAAGATGAAAACAGCAAAGAATTCTCAAAGGTTATAGGGATAGAAAAGAAAGAATTATACAAAGATGAACGAAATAAGTTAAGGTTTCAACCACCAATGAATATTGATAAATTTCGTTCAGAAGCGAAGAAGCATCTTGAAAACACATTGATTTCATTCAAAGCAAAGAATAAAGTTGTTACTCCAAATAAAAACAAAATTAAAGGAAGTGAAAAAGTTCAAACTACGCTCACTCCAAGAGGACAATTGCACTTAGAGACCGTATACGGAAGCATCAAACAATATGAAACGAAGGAAGTTAAGGTAGCTGGAAATTTTGATCTTGAAACAATTAACAAAGTAGCTAAACAAAGTTACAGACTTGCATTATTGAAGCGTTTAGAAGAATTTGATAATGACCCGAAGAAGGCATTTACAGGAAAAAATAGTTTGGATAAAAATCCTATTTATACAAATGAAACGAAAACACTAACTGTTCCTGATAAAGTAAAATTGGTTTGGGAAGAGACGGTTTATACAATTCGTAAACCAATTTCACCAGAGTTGAAAATTGACAAAGTTATTGATGTTAAAATTCGTAAACTGCTTGAAAAGAGGCTTAAAGACTTTAACAACGACGCTAAAAAAGCGTTTTCTAATTTATATGAATTTCCGATTTGGTTGAATGAGGAAAAAGGAATAGCTATTAAAACGGTTACTATTTCTGGAATTAGTAATGCCGTTGCCTTACACGATAAAAAAGATAAAAATGGAAATGTAGTATTAGATAAAAATGGAAATAAACAAGCTGTTGACTTTGTAAATACGGGAAACAATCACCACGTTGCTATCTTTAGAGATGAAAAAGGAAATTTACAAGAAAAAGTTGTTTCCTTTTATGAAGCGGTAATGCGCATCAATCAAAATTTACCTGCAATTGACAAAAGTTATAAAAGCGAAGAAGGTTGGCAGTTTATGTTTACCTTGAAACAAAACGAATACTTTGTCTTTCCAAATGAAAAAACGGGCTTTAATCCATTTGAGATAGATTTGATGGATATGAATAATTATAAATTGATAAGTCCAAATCTTTTTAGGGTGCAAACTTTATCTGTGATTCAGTATGGAAATTCAACAATAAGAGACTTTAAGTTTAGGCACCATCTTGAAACTATGTTGAATGATAACAAGGCTTTAAAAGAAACTGTTTATATGCAAATAAAAAGCATGTTACCTCTTGAAAACATCATTAAAGTTCGAATCAACCACCTCGGCCAAATCACCCACGTTGGCGAATACTAAAATAATTGTACATTTGAATACGTAAAAACACCCTATGGAAAGCAAGTCAAAAAAAATTCAGGTATTTACTTCACAGGAAGAGGAGAAGGACTTTGAAGCTAAGCGACAAGCCTTGTTAACATATTGCGAGCGCTTGTCCAACTTAGAAGTTTTACGTAAAATGGTTTACAAGGAACATTTACTCCCAGATGGCACCTGGAAACCTTTGGTGAAAAAAATCACGATTGTAAAAACATGAATTTAGCAGAAAATTTCGAAGAGGTATTAAGTGCTTTTAACCGTTTTGAGGTTGACTTTATGATTGTAGGCGGTTATGCCGTTATTTTTCACGGATATGGAAGAACAACTGGCGATTTAGACCTTTGGGTCAAGCCCTCCAACGCAAACAAAGAAAAGATTTTAAAAGCATTTGCGTTTATGAATTACGATTCGGATAGCCTATTTCAAATTGAGAACCTTGATTTTGCAAAGCCATTTAGTTTTAAGGTAGGGGAAGACCTGTTTGTTGTTGATGTTCTTAACTTTATCTCTGGTTTAAAATTCGATGATGCAAAAAGTCAAGCGATACCGTTTCAATATAATCCAAATCTACTGGTAAATTTTATTCATTTGCATGATTTAGTGACAAACAAAATGTCTACTGGAAGATTAAAAGATCTTGCGGATGTGGAGGAATTACAAAAAATTCATGTATTTCAAAAAGAAAATTCACTGTTGAAAAAAATAAAAGCCCTGTTTAAAAAATTGTAACCTTTTAAAAATCATAACGTTAAAGGAAATTATCAACTGTAAACTCCTTTAGCATGGTCAAACGTACACTACATTTTAGTAATCCTGCTTATTTATCTTGCAAAAATCAGCAATTGGTTGTTGAGTTACGAGATGAACAGAAACTCGTTAAAACGGTTCCAATAGAAGACCTTGGAATTGTGATTTTAGAACATCCACAAATAACAATTACCACACGCCTATTAGAGTTATTGTTGGAAAACAAAGTAGCAATCATTACATGCAATGGGAAATTCATGCCTAATGGAGTTTTTTTGCCTTTGGATGGAAACAGTGAACAAACAGAACGTTACCGCACCCAAGTTGCTTGTTCATTGCCTTTGAAAAAACAATTGTGGCAACAAACAGTTAAAACAAAAATTGAAAATCAAGCTTTGGTGTTGGGTGCAAAAGGTGAACATAACGAACGTTTGATGTATTTGAAAGAAAAGGTTCAAAGTGGAGATCCTACAAATTGTGAAGGGCAAGCAGCATCGTTTTATTGGGGAAAAATTTATGGTTCCAGTTTCACGCGTACACGTGATGAAGATACACCAAATGCCCAGTTAAATTATGGATATGCGATTTTGCGCTCAGTTGTTGCTAGAGCCTTGGTTTCTAGTGGAATGTTGCCTTCTTTTGGAATTTTTCACCGAAACAAATACAATGCTTTTTGTTTAGCAGATGACATCATGGAACCTTATAGACCTTTTGTAGATTGGATCGTATTGCATTTAGAGGGAATAAATGAAAATGAAGATGGATTAACGCGAGAGCATAAAATAGAATTGCTGAAAATTCCTCAATTAGACGTTGAAATTAACGGAATTAAACGACCACTTTTTCATGCCGTAAGTATAACAACTGCAAGTTTATACAAATGTTACACTGGAGAAATTCGCAAAATATCCTATCCAATCTTCAAGTGTTAAGTAATGTCTTTTGAACGATTTAATGCATATCGAAATATGTGGGTAATGGTGCTCTTTGATTTACCAACCGAAACGAAGAAGGATCGGAAGGAGGCTACGAAATTTCGTAAAATTTTGTTGGATAATGGATTTACCATGTTTCAATTTTCAATTTATTTGCGTTTTTGCCAAAGTATGGAGAACGCCGAAATGCACACTAAACGTGTAAAAAATATTTTGCCCGACAAAGGAAAAATTGGAATCATCGCTATTACTGACAAGCAATTTGGCAAAATGGAAATCTATTATGGAACAAAAAAGGAAAGTCTGGGAGAACCACCGCAACAGCTGGAGTTGTTTTAGGATATTAAATTTCCTGCTTTTGAAGGAGATTATAGGACAAGAATGGCAATTTTTAAATTCAAAAAAACGTGCAGTATATTTCCTGAAACCCTTTCTACCACTACAGATAAACCGCATCTGGTTGCGATTTACCTGTAAAGGTAAAAAAAAAAGAACATTTTGAAAGCAAATCACAACTATTGAGGTGAAAGCGGAACAAAAAGAAATGTTGCGATTTACCTGTAAAGGTAAAAAAAAAAGAACATTTTGAAAGCAAATCACA
>CAZHLZ010000219.1:0-6657 GCA_964532475.1 uncultured Chitinophaga sp. | reverse complement strand
ATTTATCTTATTTCTTTCATTGATCTTAATTGATGCTAATGCTTTTTGAACGATGTTTCTTAATATTTCCTGCTTTTTAGGAAAAGCAAAGGCAACGTAATCATTTGTATAATGTGTATAAGCAGAAATAGCAACATCTTTTGAACCAGTTTCGTTTATTGAGTATGAAATTGCACCCAAACTTCCAATTGTAGCTACACTTTTTCCTGAGGAAACATCTTTTACACATTCAGAGAAATTTTTGCGAAGAAGTAATTTTATTTTTGGGAAATCTCGCTTTAATACTTCATGCTGCATGTAATCCTTTGGAATAGAAATCATTTGATTATTTAAATCCTTTACATGTTTGAAGTTATTCATATTACTTTTTGTAACAATTACCCATGGCAGGTGAATGTAATTTTCTGTAAAAATTAAGAATTTCTTCCTATCTTCTGTGATTCCAGCTCCGGGAACCATCATTATCTCATTATTTTTTAATTTTTCAAAAGATTGTTCCCAAGTTAGATTGGGATATGGTTTGAATTTTATTCCTGTTTTTTTGGAAATAATTTTCATATAATCTGCACAAACTCCAGTGTATTTTCCATTTTGATAAATTTCAAAGGGTGGCCAGTTTGGGTCATAACCAAAAGAAACCTCAGGATTATTTTTTATCCATAACTTTTCTTCAGCAGTCAAAAATATTTTTTGCGCAGAAAATGAAAAAATAAATAAATGAAAAATAATGACTATAGAAACTTTCAAACTAAAAAATTAAGTTATTCCGACAAAGCTAACAAAAAAAAGTCCTGATTCACAAGGAACCAGGACTTTTTTTTAAAATATAAATTTTACGAAAGTTAAAACTTATTGAACCACACTTGTAAAGTTAGGATTGTCTTTAAATTTCAAGAATTCTCTATCTTTCAATGCTTTTGCTTTCATGGAAGCATCTTTGCTGATTGCACTTTTGATGTTAGAAATAACAACATCAACTTTGTCCATTCTTGCAGCAGCAACCGCTTTCAAGTAGTAACCCATTGCAGTTTCTTTTGCATTTGAAGCATCAATTGTTTTAACACCTGCATCTGGTGCACCATTTAAAATTTGTGCTAATGCTTTATTGAAAGAATTATCTGTTCCACATTTAGAAACAGCTTCAGCATATTTTCCAGCTAAAATTGAGTAATATGCCAAGTTGTATTCAACTTCAGAACCTGCACCTTTAGCAGAATTAAATAATTGAATAGCTTTTGTTTTGTCTCCATTTGTTGCAGCAATTGCACCTAAGTTGTTTTTAGAAATCGGGTTATCTTTTAAACTGTTAGCCGCTTCAAATTTGAAACCAGCATCTGTTAAATTTTTCAATTTATACAAACAAGCACCAGCGTTATTGTGGAAACGAATATCCATTGGATAAGCTAAACAACCTTCATTGTAAAGTCTTAATTTCTCATTTAAATCTTCAGTTAAAGTTGCAGTAAACATTAATTCTTCAGCAGTTAATTTTGCAGCATCAGTTTTTGAAATAGCAACTAATTCTTCGTCTGTGTAACCAGTCAAATCATATTTAACGATAATTTCAGAACGACGTAATAAAGGAAAAACATTTTTATCTAAGTAAACAAAAGTTTTAGCCATGTTTCTCATTTCAGCCTCACGTTGAACAGGATCTTTGTACATTTCTAACACACGAATAACTAATTGTTTTTCGTCTTGAGCCATCATTGACTTTTCTAATTCAACTTTAAAACCATCGTAATCTTCTCCTCTTCCAGAAAGGTTGTAGATTTCTGTTTGAGCTTTTGTATTTTTTGCTGTTTTAGCAACAGTCATCATTGCTGTTTTAGCTGTCATAGCTCTATCAGATGATAAAGACTCATTTCGACCTTGTTCTCCTTCTGGTGATGCATAACCTACTACATCAATTGATTTGATGTTAATTTTAGGATTAGATTCCGCAGCAGCTAACCAAGATTGAAATTCAACAATATCTTTGTCTTTTAATTCATTTTTACGCAAATCAGATTTAGCTTTGTCAAAATTGATTTGAGCTTTGAATGTTTGCTCAGTAACACGTTGGAAATTATCATTTTCCATGATTACTTTGAAATCTTTTTGAACTAACAAAGGAGTGATTTTTGTTCCATCAGCAATTTTTGTTGAAGGAATTTGATCTTTTTCTTTTGTTCCTTTTTTGATAACTCCTGTAACTGTTAAATCAGCATTCTCAAACTCTGGTTTGTACTTAACAACATCTGTGTAAGTAATTTTCCCACCTGGTTTGTACATAATTACATTACCATTTCCAGATACTTTTTCACCTTGAATCGTTACTGTTTTCAATGGTGTTGAACCCAACATTGGAGTAATTTCTGCAGATGCTTTTTTCTTGATACCTTTTTCTGGTAATTCAGCAGTAATAGTTACTTTAACGCTATCACCATGCATCTCCAATGGGTTTGGAGTTACAGCATACTTAACGTCTTTCATTAAGTCGCAACTACCAAGGAATAAACCCGAGAAAGCAACAAAAAACAAAACCTTAATCGTATTTTTTTTCATATTTATAATTTATATTAATATTCAAATTTTCAACAAAACTAATAAAAATATGCCATTCGCCAAATTATTTTTTGTTTATTTCATTTATAATATATTTATGATTAGCTCCTTTAACATTATTTTTTTTTGAGGATCATAAATTTCTTCGTCAATCTCTAACAATGGTTTATATACGAAATTCCTTTTCAATATTTCAGGATGCGGTATTTTTAGGTCTTTTTCATCAATAATTTCACTGTTATAATATAGAATATCAATGTCAATAATTCTGTCTTGGTAATTTTTGTTAATGGATTTTTGATTTCTTCCAATTTCAATCTCTATTTGTTGAGTAATATTCAATATCTCAAAAGCGTCGTAATTTGTCAGTACAAGAATTACATTATTTACAAATTCGGATTCACTTTCAAATTCAAAGGCTTTGGAGTAAAAAAATGAAGATTGAAGTAATATATCCCCTAATTTTTCTTTTAGTTGAATCATTGCTTTTTCTAAATTCTTTTTTTTATCGCCGAGATTTGATCCCAAACTCAAATAAACTTTATTCATCTTTCACGTGATTAATTTTAAAGATTAAATTTTGAACTTCATTTTTCAAAATTAAACTAAAATAGATACAATTGTTAATAAAAAAGAGTATTTTAATTGATTTTTTAAAAAATATACATTTTCAACTGAAAATAATTGTACATTTGTCGAGTTTTAAAAATATTTAAAAATGTCTAAATACCAAGCACAAATTGACGCATTCATGGCTAAAGTCAAAGCTACTAATGGTCACGAAACAGAATTTTTACAAGCAGTTCACGAAGTTGCTGAAGCAGTTATTCCATTCATGGAAGACAATCCAAAATACAAAGCACACAAAATTTTGGATAGAATTATTGAACCAGAAAGAACAATTTTGTTCAGAGTTCCTTGGTTAGATGACAAAGGAGAAATACAAGTAAACAGAGGTTACCGTGTTGAGTTTAACTCTGCAATCGGACCATACAAAGGTGGATTACGTTTTCACCCTTCTGTGAACTTGTCTATCTTAAAGTTCTTAGGATTTGAGCAAATCTTCAAAAACTCTTTGACTACTTTACCTATGGGTGGTGGAAAAGGAGGTTCTGATTTTGATCCAAAAGGAAAATCAGACAATGAAGTAATGAAATTTTGTCAATCTTTTATGACTGAATTATGTCGTCATATTGGTGCTGATACTGATGTACCTGCTGGTGACATTGGTGTTGGTGGACGTGAAATTGGTTACATGTTTGGACAATACAAAAGAATTCGTAACGAGTTTACTGGTGTATTAACTGGTAAAGCTAGAAACTGGGGTGGATCATTGATTCGTCCAGAGGCAACAGGTTACGGAACAGTATATTTTGCACAAGAAATGTTGGCAACAAAAGATGATTCTTTCTCAGGAAAAACAGTTGTTGTTTCAGGTTCTGGAAACGTTGCTCAATACGCTTGTGAGAAAGCAACTCAATTAGGTGGTAAAGTGGTTACTTTGTCTGATTCTTCTGGTTATATTTACGATGCTGACGGAATTAACGCTGAGAAATTAGCTTTCGTGATGGAATTGAAAAATGTAAAAAGAGGTCGTATTGAAGAATATGTAGCAAAATATCCATCTGCAAAATTTGTTGCTGGAAAACGTCCATGGGAGGTGAAAGCGGATATCGCATTGCCATGTGCTACACAAAATGAATTAAACGGTGACGAAGCGAAAGCTTTAATTGCAAATGGTGTTAAATGTGTTGCAGAAGGTGCAAACATGCCAACAACTCCAGAAGGAATTACTGCATTTCAAGCTGCTAAAGTATTGTTCTCTCCAGGAAAAGCGTCTAACGCTGGTGGAGTTGCAACTTCAGGTTTGGAAATGTCTCAAAACTCTTTACGTTTATCTTGGACAGCTGAAGAAGTTGATGCAAAATTACACGGAATTATGGTTTCTATTCACCAAGCTTGTGTGAAATACGGAGCTGACTCTGACGGAAACGTTGATTACGTGAAAGGAGCTAATATCGCTGGGTTTGTTAAGGTAGCAGATTCTATGATTGATCAAGGTTTAGTATAATCTTGACTTCGTCTTCGCTCAGTCTGCGAAGTAGAAAAAGTAAAAATAATAAGTTGACTGAGACTTGTGCTGAGTAAGTCGAAGTCAACTTATTAAGAATTATATTGAAAGCCGATTCAGTCCCGATAATTTTCGGGTGAATCGGTTTTTTTTGTGATGAAGTATATTTTTTTTGATTGCTACAATATTAATGAAACATGTCTCTCAAAACCCAACTTTCTACCTCACTTATACAAGACCAAAGTGCTGAAAATCGCAAAAGATGGGCAAATTATCTGATTGAAAATCAAATAGATTTAATAGATTATGTTGATTTAGTGTTTTCAGAAAGAAAATTAGCACTGCGTTTTATTTGGTTGGTGGGAGATTTGTGCGAAATTAATCCTGGATATGTAGCAACCACTGTTCCTTTGTTTTATGAACTTAAGGACAATGTGAAATTTCCAAATTTTGACAGAAGTTTAGCTAAACTATTTCTTCATTGCGGAATTCCAGAAAATATGGAAGGAGAAATAATCGAAGAACTTTTTTCTTGGATTATGGATTCTAATGTAAGTGTTGCCACAAAAACAAATAGTATGCTTGCCTTGAAAAAAGTGTTATTAAAATATCCAGAACTTGAAAATGAATTTCGTTTAGTAATTGAAGACCAACTAGATAGAAATTCAGTTTCTTTTAGAATTTGTGCCAAAAAAGTATTGAACTAAATTTTTTACCAATTTTTCAACTTCTCGCAAAGTTCTGAAACTGGCAATCCCATTACATTGTAGTAAGAACCATTAATTCGTTCAATTCCTACCATTCCTATCCATTCTTGGATTCCATAAGAACCAGCTTTGTCAAAAGGTTTGAAATTTGTTATATAAAAATCAATCATCTCCTCGCTTAATCCTTTAAAATAAACTTCTGTAATGACTGAAAAACTCAATTCTTTATTTTTGTCAAGTAAAGTACAGGCACTTACTACATCGTGTTTTTTTCCACTCAGATTTCTCAACATGTGGAATGCCTCCTCCGAATCCTTTGGTTTCCCCAAAATTTTATTGTCTAAAATCACTAAGGTATCGGCAGTAATGATTAATTCATTTTCTTGCAAAGAATCAAACAATGCTTTGGATTTTAGTTGCGATAAAAATGTAGCAACTTCATAAACAGGCATTTCTGAAGGATAAATCTCATCCACTTCTTGAATCCTAATTTCTATGTTAGACGAAATTTGTGAAAGTAATTCTTTTCTCCTCGGAGATTTTGAAGCCAAAACTAATTTTTTTCCTTTGATGAAATCCATGTACCTTTTTTTTGCAAAAATAAACTTTAAAGTGTAGAATCTGCCTAATTTTAAGCAAAATATTCATTTAAAGAAAAAGAAAATTCATTTACTTCAAATTTCTATTTTTTTCTTATTAAATTTGAACATTGGAAATTTCTGAAACATATCGATTAGCAATTGAAGCCGCAATTGAGGCCTCAAAAAGCATTATGCGCTTCTACGAAGATGGATTTCAGCACGAAATAAAAAATGACGGTTCGCCAGTTACACAAGCAGATTTCGCTTCATCATTAATCATCAAAAACATTTTGGTTCAAACAGAAATTCCGATTATAGATGAAGAATCGACCCAATTGCCGTTTGAAATTCGTAAAAATTGGACAAATAACTGGTGTGTCGATCCTCTAGATGGAACTAAAGAATTTATAAAAAAGAATGGAGAATTCTCCGTAAATATTGCATTAATTGAACATCAAAAACCTGTTTTTGGATTAATTGCTTCTCCAGTAGAAAAAAAAATCATTCTTGGAATGAAAGGAAAAGGTGTTTACATTTTTGACTTTACTGATTCTAAATCTCCTGAAATTTGGACAAAAATTGATAAGAATGATGAAATTCCATCTCAAATTGGAATCATTGCATCGCGTTCTCATCATTCAGATTTAAGTCCTGCATTTAAACAAGAAATTAGATCAAATTTTGGAGAATATAAAACCATTTCTAAAGGCTCGGCTTTAAAGTTCTTTGAATTGGCATTAAATAAAGTTGC
>CAZHLZ010000218.1:0-6663 GCA_964532475.1 uncultured Chitinophaga sp. | reverse complement strand
TGTGAAAAATATTGACTTTCGTTCCGTCAAAATTAAATAAAGCCCCATAAGTTGCAATCCAAACTTTATTGTCTTTAGATTTAGAAATATCAGTCACACCGTAAGTGTTGTAGGGATCTTGATTTTTTGGTTTTGGAAAAATTAGATAGTTCATATTCTTCCCATCAAATCGATTAATTTCACCTTCTTCACCGGCATAAAACCAGAAATCTCCCTTTGTTTCATTCCAATCGCTTATTGGTTCCTTCGTTTTGCTTGGGTAATTTATGAATTTTTGTCCGTCAAAACGACTTAATCCACTCGCTGTTGAAATCAGTATATTTCCATTTTTATCTTCCTGTATTGAGCGGATTTGATTATCTAATAATCCTTCATTTGTTGTAAAATACTCAAAAGTTTTCCCATCATATTTACAGGTACCTCCATTGTGAATTCCAAACCAATAATTTCCTTTACTGTCCTGAAAAATTACATTTATTCCAGCACCAAATTTTATAGAGTCTGATTTAATTGAACTATTTTTCTCAGACCTAAGAACCTCTTTTTTGCTTGAATTCATGTCAACGCAAGAAAAGATTAATGCCATAAAAATTGTAAGATAAAACATACTTTTTATTTTTTTCAATTTTGGATATATTATAAAATTTCTCACAAGCTTGACAGTTTAGCCAAAATAAATTGTAATGATCCTTTTGTTAGGATATTTAATGTTCCTCGGTTATTGAATTATCTCCAAAAATCTATTTCCATCCTTCATGAAGACGAATTAATACCTTTGCAAAAGTTATTAATCGAGTTTTTTAAATTAAATTTTCACCACTTTAACACGTTTACTCTTCAAACTTGCTGTTTCAATTTCTAAAAAGTAGATCCCAGGCGCTTCATTTAACTGAATTTCAATGTTTTTTGATTTATTAAAGTTTTGGCTTGAAAGCAATTTTCCCGTGACATCTAATATTCTAACATTAAATTCTTCTTCCAAACTTCCCACGCTAATAATAATCAAACCTTCACTTGGATTTGGGAAAACCTTAAAGTACATTTTAATTGACTCATTTAGCCCAATTAAAGGTTCATCTATCACGTTTACAGTAAAGGTTTCTGAACTACTATTTCCCGATGCATCTGTAGTTGTTAAAATAACATCGTAAAGTCCGATGGCATTGAAAGATGAAGGTATAACCGTTTGACTAAAGGTACAGTTATCTGAACTATTTGTGTTAATTTGAGAAGCAGAAATTACCACTGGATTCACCTCGGCTAAATTTACCGTGATTGATTGTCCATTTGTAATTGGCGTTATAGTATCAATTACCGTTATTGTTGAGAAGGCTGTAGAAATATTTCCAAAGTAATCACTTACACTTAAAGTTACTTGATTTGAACCAAGATCTGAACAGTTAAAACTTGTTTGATTAATGTTCAAAGAAGTAACACCACAATCGTCACTCGATCCATTATTTACTTGAGTGGCAGTTAAGGACGCTAAACCATTTGCATTGAGATATAGATTTAAATTTTGTGCCACAGCGATCGGGAAAACGCTATCAATTACTGTAACAATGACATTTGATGTAGCTAAATTTCCATTGACATCTTCAGCTGTAAAAATTATCGTATTTGGTCCCGAATCAGCACATGTAAAATCATATTGAGATAGGTAAATAGTATCCATGCCGCAATTGTCAGTGGTGCCATTATCAATCTGATTGGCTGTTATGGAAGCGTTTCCATTTTCATCTAAATAAACAGAAATGTTTTGCGTATGAATACTAGGATTTTGATTGTCAACTACAGTTATTGTCGATGTGCAAACACCTAAATTTCCAACTAAATCTGCAACGGTCAACTCAACTGGGATTTCTCCAATTTGAGAACAATCGAAGGTAGATTCAGAAAGAGTATAACTAACAATTCCCATATTATCAGTACTGTTATCATCAACTTGCAGGGCATTCAAGGTCGCTAGACCGTTTTGATTTAATTGTATAGTCACATCGTTGCATAAAGCAATGGGAGCTTGCGTATCTGTAAATGGAGATTCAATTGCACCACAATCAACAATCAATTGCTGAATACGTGCATTGTTATGCAAATCAAGTGAGAAAGCTTGTGCATATAGGTTATTTCCATAATTTACAGCTGGAGAACCTTCTTGTAAAGAATAATCAAAATTAGTTGCATCAAATGGAGCCATGGCAAGTGTCCCAGGATTCACGAAAAGGGGATCATTACTTGAAACATTAATTCCGGTTGGGTAGCCATTTTCCACTATTGAATTACGAACAGTATTTCCATCATTTATTTGCACATTTTGATCCGAATTAGTATTTCCAAAAATAATACAGTTAGATATGACCATCGCCGAATTACTTTGGTAGATTGCCTCGGCTGTAACATCGAAGCTGGTATTGTGTTTATTGTGACAAATCGTAACATTGGTAAGCGAAGATGAATTTACGCCAGAAGTATAGGAACTAATAATTGAGCTTGTTCCATCTGGCACTTGGTTTCCAACGATTAACGAATTGTTTATTTGGAATTTAGTAGGACCATGAGAAACATTAATAATGTTACCATGTGTTGTTGATGTGTTACTTGAAACAAAATTTCGTTCCATCACAAGTTCCAGTCCATCAAAATTAATAACTGCTCCTTGTCTCGAGTTATTTCCAATAAATTTACAATCGTGCAGGTAAATTTTCGCATTCGAAACGTTGGCAGAATAAATTGCTCCACCGCCATAATTGTATGAACTATTATATAGAAATTCACAATTATTAAAGTTGGTGTTTGAATTATCAATGATCATCCCACCTCCAGAATGATTGGCGTAATTGTTATACAAAATGGTGTTATTTATCGTAATTTCAATTCCAGGGTTATTATAAACATAAATTCCCGCCCCACTGCCTGAACCTGAGGCGTCATACCCCGAAACAACTCGAAATCCATCAAAAGTAAAGGGACTTGTAAAGTTTTGAATTTTTACAATTCTTCGTGTGTTATCAGTATTATCGCCAATTGCACCAATATCACCTGATAAATAAGTAGGATTTGCCTCAATATTTCTCTCAGAAATTGAGGTTTCAGTACCGTTAAAACCGCCGTACATGTCCACTCCATTTTTCATCACAAAAGACAAATCTCTATTCGTCGCTTGTGTAGGTTTGTAAGTTCCAGAAGCAACCCAAATGTCATCATTAATAAATGCAATACTTAATGCTGTTTGCAAATCCGTATAGGCATTTTCCCAGCTTGTTCCGTTATTAGAACCTGTGGCATTCGCATTCACATAAATGATTGCAGCAAAACTTTTCTGTGCTAAAAAAGCAATGCTCAATAAAAAGATAATTTTTTTCATTATTTTTATTTCTTAGAAAAGACCAGCCAAACTTAATGTTTCTCTATTTTTTTCATTTCATTAATCATTGTTTCAGTTTCTTTGTCGTAATGTATGTACGTTGAATCTAATTCGTAAAGATAAGTCTTTTTGTTAAATTTATAGATGCTGACAAAAAGTTTTGATGGGTTGTACGCTTCAAGTTCCTCGGATGAAAAAATTGTCCAGAAACCATTTTCACTTATTTCAAATTCTATATTTTTTAAATAATCCTTAAATGCCAAAGAATAGTGATTTTCATCTTGATTGATAAATAATGCATAAACGCAACCCCCTGTTCCACAAGCTCCCAAGTTGACTAATATATCTTCTTTCCCATCAGCATTGAAATCTCCGCGTTTAAAAGAATAAATTATAAAAGTGCTATCAGGTAGCGTAAAATTAGAACTTTTTGGAGGGACAATTTGAACACTATTTTCATTGACATTTTTGATTACAATAAACAAACTATCGTCCACTACTTTGTCAACTGATCGATTTACATTTTTTTTTTGCATGATGCCCGAACAAAAAGAAATATCTTCTTTGCTTAAAGCGAAAACCGAAATAAGGAAGAGAGATCCTAGGAAATTTGTCATTGTTCTTAAGAATATTAATTGTAAATTTAACTATTTATGTCAAAATATAAAACGAATTTTCACATTCATCCGAAAGTTTTTAAAAATAGTTGAAATTCGTTCTATATGATAGTAAAACAGTTGTTAAACTTTGTTTTACTGAGAAAATAAGTCAATTTGATTGAAAATTTCAGGAGATTTTTCAGGTGTAATTTTCTTAGCTCCCTCCGAAATTGTATCGCATACATAGTTCAGAGAAAGATAAAATGGTAAACAAATCCTGATTTTTTCTACAAAATTTGAAAATGATTGCGTTTTCTTTTTCGTAGTTCTTCGAATCAATTCTAGTATCAAGTAAGAAATGAGCGCAATGTAAATTTGTGATTTTACTGCATTTTCACTTGTCCCTAGAAAAGTTTTAATTTGAAGATTTTGTTTAATGGCTTTGAAAAACAACTCAATATCCCAACGTTTCTTGTATAAGTCGGCAATTGTCCTGGCAGACCATTCAAGTTGATTTGTGATGATTTCAATTACTTTGTTTTCATCTTCTTTGTAGACATGAACCAACCTAAGTTCGTGCTGATCAATTCCACACTCTATTGCTTTAGTGCCGTTTAGCTTGATAATTTCATCTTTTAAAATATCCTGATTTTCTTTGTCATCAAGTTCTAACTCACGAATCGAATCATATCTGGTGTTGCCTTTAATACGTGTAACAAAAACATTTTCCGCTTGAACTCGGTTTAGCATTAGTTGAAAATCAAAATATCCTCGATCTTCAATTACAATGGTATTCTTTGGGAAAATAAGTTGTGATAATCCGTAACGATCATGGACTTTTGCTTCAGTAATATTTATCATGTCAGGAATCATCAACGTATCATCCCAGCAAGTATGAATTTTAAGGCCTCCTTTAGCTGTCCGAAATTTTGCCCAATCAAATAATGATAAACATAGACTAATGGTAGTACTATCAATGATTTTGATTTTTTGGTCTTTAATTTCTTCAATAATTTTACTTTGATGCTGGGTAGCCAAAACTCGTTCATAATGTTTCAAGAGTTTGAAATACAAGGTTTCAAAAACCTGCCAATTACGGTTCTTATTGCCATCGCTCATAGTTGATCGAGCAGGACTTTGCGTTAATCCTAAAAAAACACAGATACTGTCAAATTGGAATTCTCTTACCCAGAAATTCTATTTTTCATCATCGAAAGCTTCAACAAAAGAGATGTCATAAAAGTAATTAATAAAAAATAGCGAAAGATTGGAAATCAATATACTGATATAAAGCGAAAATTCAATCCCATCATAAGATGGAATCAATAAGAGTTAAACAAATTAAACTTCAACCCTACCCTAGCTACTATTGTGTAAGTTGTTAAATCATAACTTATCGTTGAATTATAAGTTGATGTAAACACCCCATTTGCAGTGTAATAATGTTGACCAATTTCAGCGAAAAAATCAAAATTATCCAAAGATTGTTGATATCCAATTCCTCCCTCAATCATTTTACCTTCAAAGTCATCGCTCGGATTTACATTTTTTGTTCGAATACCAAAGGAACGTCCATATTTACCGTAAATATAAACCGCTTTTTCCTCATTTGCATAAAGAAAAATATTTCCAGTAAAATAAGCAGGATAGGACCACATTACTAAATTATGACGATCTGAAGTTGAATAAATTGGATAACGATTTCTATGAATACCATTTCCAACACCGAGTGAAATGTAATTTCTAAATTGAAAAGTGACATCTAAATCCCACGAAATATTTCTAAATCCAAAACCCTGTGAGGCTTTCACATAAATACTACTTTTTTGATATTCTCGATAAGGTGGAAAAGAAAATTTGCTTCTCATTTCATGCTCTTTCGCCAAACTAAATTTAGCACTAAGAAACAATAAAAGGAAGAAGCAAACTCTCGAAAACATCATTTTACAACTAAAATTCTAGTATGACAATTTACCAATCAAAGTCAAACTTAAGGTATTCCAATTAATTTGATATTCTTGAATTCCAGTTGAATTTGATAGTATAATAATATTAGGATTGTTGGGGTGAAACATAATATCGTAGGCAACTACATTTTTGATTTCAACTTTATCAATTAGTTTTGTTGGATTTGTTGCATCATAGATTGTTAGTCCATTTTTTCCTTCACCAACAAATAAATAATTGTTTGAAAAACACAAGCCATAAGGACTATCTAAAGTGATACTTTTTAATTCTTTAGGTGAATGTTCATTCGAAATATCTACTACATTTAATGTGTTTTCACCTTGTCCGTTACAACCTTCATTTTCAGTTGAACGCAAAGTGTAATAAGCTACATTTCCGCGCGGCAACACTGGATCGCAAGATTCTGTATGGTCAATCGTTGAAATTTTTGTTGGTGATGAAGCATTATCTGCATTGTAGATGGTCATCGCTGTAGTTGAACCCAAATACAATCTATTGTTTTCACCATAAATAGTCTCGGTATCATCACCAATTTTAATTCCAGCAACTTTTTCAAAAGTCGAACTATTAGAAACAATATGCATCACATCATCCTCAATTACATAAACATGGTCAAATTCAACTGCAATTCTGTTTAATGTACCTTTTGCATTACTATTTGCTCCAGTAAAAGAAGTAGGAATGGTAGAAATTGGAATCACATTTTTTAGAAAATCTAAATGTAATTTACCC
>CAZHLZ010000217.1:0-6668 GCA_964532475.1 uncultured Chitinophaga sp. | reverse complement strand
TAACCAAAGATATATGTTCTGTGTTTCTACATTTGATGTGAATACGTATATTGGTTATGGTGATTTAGATTATAGCTGGACAATTGATACGGTATTACAGCCAATGTTCCCAATTCAAGTTAATTCAGAATGGGCAATCTTAGGATTCGGTGGTGAATCTGCAGCAATTGGTGTGAGAATGATTGAACCAACAGTAAACGGTGCACCAGTTGCAATCAATGATTATGCTTCAACTGCATATCAAACAGCAGTTACTGTTAACCCTTCAACAAATGACTTGGATTTATCTGGAGCTGTAGTTCCTTCTTCTGTAACAATCGTTGGTACAACTAATGGAACAGCAACAGTAAATGCTGCTGGTGAAATTACTTTTACTCCAGCAAATGGATTTACAGGAAATGGGACTGTTACTTATTCTATTTGTGATAATGGCACACCTCAATTATGTGCAAATGCTGTTGTTACGATTACAGTTATTAATACAGATCCAGTTGCAGTAAATGATCAATTTTTAACTGCATACTTAACACCAGTAACTTTTAACGTAACTACCAATGATACTGATGCAACAGGTCAAATTGACCCATTAAGTGTTACAATTGCAGTTCCTTCACCAGATGGAGAAACTACAGTAAATCCTTTAACTGGTGAGATTACATTTACACCAAACGTTGACTTTTCTGGTTTAACTTCTTTCAGCTACTCAGTGTGTGATAATGGAACACCAGTTTTATGTACTACTGCTGATGTAATTATAGTAGTTGGTCAAAATTCAATTAACGAAAACTCAATGTTTACAGCGGTTTACCCAAACCCAACTGCAAACGTGGTTTACGTAAAAGGTGAAAATTTAGCTAACTTCACAACTGTTGATTTGAAAGATCAGTTAGGAAGAACAGTTAAGACATGGACAATCAACTCTACAGACTTAGAATTAGATCTTAAATCTGTTGATGCTGGAAACTATTTCTTACAATTTGTTGGAACTTCTATTTCAACTGTTGAGAAAATTCAAATAGTAAAATAAGTTTAAATTTTTTATAAGAATCCGCTTCAACCGTTTAATCGGATGGAGCGGATTTTTTATTTTAAAGCATTATTTTGCTAAAACGATATATTATTTCTATCTTTGCACTCCAAAAAACATCATGGCTCAAGGAATTAAAATATTTGCAGGACGTGCTTCCAAAGAAATTGCTGATAGAATTGCAAAATCTTATGGAACTCAGTTAGGAAAGGTAACTGTTCTTGAATTTAGCGATGGCGAATTCCAACCCTCTTTTGAAGAAACAGTGCGTGGGCAAGATGTTTTTATTGTACAATCGACCATGCCACCTTCTGACAATTTGTTCGAGTTATTGTTGATGGTTGATGCAGCAAAAAGAGCTTCAGCTAGAAAGATTGTAGCAGTAATGCCTTATTTTGGCTTTGCTCGTCAAGATAGAAAAGATAAGCCAAGAGTTGCAATTGGAGCGAAGTTAGTTGCTAATATGTTAATGGCTGCGGGAGTTAATCGAATAATCACCATGGATTTACATGCTGACCAAATTCAAGGTTTTTTCGAAGTTCCAGTTGATCATTTGTATGCTTCCACAATTTTCTATTCTGAGATTGAAAAATTGAATAATGGAAATTTAATTATGGCCGCACCTGATGCAGGTGGAACGAAAAGAGCAAACTCTTATGCGAAAAAATTAAATACAGGACTTGCCATTTGCCATAAGCAAAGAAAAAAGCCAAATGAAATAGCCGAAATGACTGTTATTGGAGATGTTGAAGGAAAAGATGTAATTCTGATCGATGACATGTGCGATACAGCAGGAACTTTAACTACCTCTGCAAATTTGTTTATGGAAAAAGGTGCAAAAAGTGTTCGTGCATTTTGTACACATGCAGTTTTATCCGGCCCAGCATTTGAACGTATTGAAAATTCAAAATTGACCGAGTTGTTCGTAACAGATACAATTCCTTTGACTAGAACTAGTCCAAAAATAAAAGTATTAAAAACAGATGAACTGTTTGCTGATGTTATTCATAGTGTTATGGAAAACAAATCAATTAGTTCACATTTTATAGTTTCGTAATAAATAACAAATAAATAAACAATGAAAGTAGCACAATTGAGCGGTTCGTTAAGAACGAGCGTAGGGAAAAAAGATGCTAAAGCATTGAGAGATGCAGAGAGAGTACCATGTGTAATATACGGACAAGGAACTCAAACTCATTTTTCTGCAAGCAAAAATGATGTTGAAAAATTAGTTTTCACACCAGAAGTTTACCAAGTTGAAATTGATATCGACGGTAAAAAATCGAAAGCAATTATTCAAGACATTCAACAAGATCCAATTAAGGATACAATTAGACACATAGATTTCTATGAATTAGATGACAAAAAACCAGTAAAAGTTGGTTTGCCTGTTCGTTTAACTGGAGCTTCTCGTGGTGTATTAGCAGGGGGTAAATTGTTGCAAGTTTTTAGAAGATTAACTGTTGTTGCTTTGCCTAGCGCATTGCCTGATTCAGTTTTAATCGATATTACAAAATTGCGTATTGGTCAATCAATTCGTGTTAGTCAAATTGAAGCTGACGGACTTAAATTTTTAGAACCAGCTAATGCTGTAGTTGTTTCTGTGAAAATGGCTCGTGGTGCTGCTAAAGGTTCTGACGCAGATGATGAAGAGGAAGAAGAAGCATAGTTTTTTCTTAACAAATATTCTAAAATCCTGGTTTGAAAAAATCAGGATTTTTTTTTCAATCATAAACTGAATTTTACCACCAACAAAGTTGAGTTTAACGCCCTTAAAGCGTTAAAATTTCGTTTTTCTGAGGGCTAAGCTTAATTCAATACACCTTTAATAATTCAAGCACCTTATCTAGCACAAAATCATTTTCTCCATTCCAAATTATATCACAAGGAAATTTCATTTTTTCTTCGTCCGATAGTTGACTTTTTATCCGGGAAACAACTTCTTCACGCAAACAATTATCTCTTGACATTACTCGCTTTATTCTAGTTTCTTCGTCAGCAATAACCAACCATACTTTGTCAAAACGAGTATATGAACCCGTTTCAAAGAGAAGTGCCGATTCATTAAAAACAATATTAGAGCTTTGTTCCAATTTCCATTTCTCAAAAGACTGAAAAACAGTAGGATGAACCAAAGCATTTAATTTTTCTTTTAATTCTGGCTTAGAAAAAATTTGTTGAGCTAAATAATTTCGATTAAGTTGTTTATCGATGTAGGCTTTTTCTCCAAATGTTTCAACTATCGCACTTATTAAATCTAAATTTTCAAGCATGTTTTGCTTTGCAGCATTATCTGCATAAAAAACGGGATAACCCAAGGTCTCAAGAATCTTACAAATAGTTGACTTGCCCGATCCAATCCCTCCAGTTATCCCGATTGATTTCAATTTGATATTGAATAATGATTATCACCCTATTTTCCACCTAAAGCACTAAGATGAAAAATGAATATTAAATTTGAAAAAATTAAATTTCTTCTACCTCAATAATTTTGAAAGGCAAAGAAATTATCGCTTGATAATCCTCCCCCGCTTCTTCCATATCTTCGTCATCCTCTTCGAAGTACCAATTGATGCTCACATCTGTCCCTTTTCCGTTTATTCCCTCCAATTTTTTGAACAAATCCAAAATACATTTTGACGAAGAAGTATTGAAATACTCTAATTTAATATCTACCACAGTAGCAGCTTTTGGACTTGAACCATAAGAGTCAATCCAATCATTTAAAGGCTTATAGAATTCAACAGAATTTTCAGGAATTGAACGCCCCTTTAATTCCAATGTACCTTCTCCTGCATTAAATGTTACTGATGGTGTTTTAGCTGATCCTTCTAAAATTAAATTTTCCATGTTTTTTTATACTGTGTGTTATTAATCTATTTTTACATTTAGACAGAAAAAACTTGTGTTATCATTCACGTCTAAAAGTTGATATTCTAATTTATTTCCTGATTTTCTAGCAATATCAATCATTCCAAGTCCCGCTGTACCTTTTTCTGATAATGTTCCGTTACTTAAAACCTCTTGATAATATTGTTTTAATTGATCTTTATCCATTCCGTTGATTTTCTCAAGTTTCTCACTTAATTCATGAGCAGCTTCTTTGTCAACGTAATTTCCAGTTCTAATTTGAAAAAAATCTCCTTCCTTGGCAATTAAAAAAAGAGCAGATTTTTGTTCAATTAATTTTCGCTGTTCGGCAGCATTTTCATCATTAACATCAATATGGTGGTACAAATTTTGAAGACATTCAACCAAAACATTAAAAACTTTCTTTTTCGTTTTTGGACTTTCCTCCATGTAATCCATTTTGGTTTCCATGATTTGTAAAACAGATGTAAGTAAATCCGAGGTTACAACACCCTTAAATGATAACAAGATATTCTCTTGCTCCATTGTTTTATAAAGATTATAGATATTACCTAATTCCATGTTTACGTTAGATGACTGGCAAATATAAAAAATTGTCGATAGATTTTACTACTTTATAGAAAAAAAGTTTCATTTTTATGAAAAAAATACAAAATTGTAACTCACTAATGCAAATTAATAAACATAAAAATGTACTTTTGTCTTAGATCATGAACGAAAATAGTAGCGAGAATAATTGGTTTGCAAGTTGGTTTGATAGTCCATTTTACCACAAACTTTATGCAAATAGAGATTTAAAGGAAGCCGAGCTTTTTATCCAAAACTTAGTAAAATACTTTGATTTAAAACCTCATCAAAAAGTTTTAGATTTAGCCTGTGGGAAGGGTCGACATGCCTTCTTTTTGAGCAAGTTTGGATTGGATGTTACAGGATTAGATTTAGCTCCGAATAGTATTGCCGAGGCACAATCAAACTTTGTCAGCGATGCATTAAAATTTGATGTTCACGACATGCGGAAGGTATATAAAAATGAGAAATTCGATTTCATTTTTAATCTATTTACAAGTTTTGGCTATTTTGATCAAGAAAGTGATAATTTGAAGGTTCTCAATTCAATCTTTGAAATGCTCAGTCCAAAAGGCACATTGGTTATTGACTTCATGAATGCTCAAAAAGTAACACAAGAATTGGTACTCGAAGAAACTAAAACCATGGAAGAAACTGTTTTTAATATCAAGCGTTCCTTCTCAGGGAAACACATTTTTAAGCAGATAAATTTTGAAGATGGTGCAGAAAAATATTCATACACAGAAAGAGTTCAAGCACTTTTCTTAAACGATTTTAAAAACTTGTTAGAACAAGCAAATTTTGAATTATTGGCATTTTTTGGTGACTACAACTTGAATAATTTTGATGAAACTAATTCACCTCGTTTAATCTTAATCGCCAAAAAACGATGAATATTTTCATACAAATAAGTTTATTACTTGCTGCTGTAGTAGTTGGAGGTTTAATTGTTGATGCATTGACATCATTGAACCAAAAAAAGATTATTAAAATTTTATTGGCATTCAGTGGTGGCTTTTTGTTAGCCATTGCCTTTGCACATTTTTTACCTGAATTGTACCACGACCATTCAGAGAAAATAGGAATTTATGTCCTATTAGGTTTTTTAGTTCAACTTTTTCTAGAGTATTTTTCAGGTGGAATTGAGCATGGACATGTGCATCATCACAATAAACATAAATTTCCACTAGTTCTATTTGTCTCACTTTCAATTCATTCATTTATTGAGGGAATTCCGTTGAGTTTGCCAGCCGAAATGGGACATGAAGGTCATGATCACGGATCAGGTGTTTCGCTCTTAATGGGAATTTTATTCCACCAAGTTCCTGTTGCAATTGCCTTAATGACACTTTTAAAGCAAACTGCTTACACCAAATTAAAATCTTGGGGGATTTTATTACTTTTCGGAATTATGACGCCTTTAGGATTACTTACAGGTTATTTCACACAAGGAAAATTAGATTTTATCAACATGAATTATTTACTCGCAGTAGTTGTAGGAATGTTTTTGCATATTTCAACAACAATTATTTTCGAAACTAGTGAAAATCATAAGTTTAATTTGATGAAATTAACAAGTATTTTGGTAGGAGTGTCTTTGGCATTATTTATAAATTGAAAAAAACTAATACTGATAACTAAAGCCAAACATAAAGGAAGATATTGTTGACCTTACATTATCTGGCGGTTCACTATCAAAAAATAAATTTAATTCAGATTTTAAACGCAATTTTTTAGATAATTGGGTCTCAAAACTATATTGTCCTGCAAAACGATAATCTTTAAAATCTCCAAATTTTACTTGATAGTAGCTCGTTCCAGCGAATGAAAAATGTTTAAAATTCATGAACCAAGAAATATAATTGCTCCACCTGAAATCTGAATTAAAATCATTATTAGGCTGAATTTCCTCGTATTCATAAAAAACGGAAGAGCCTAAAAACACTTTCACTTTTTCACTTGAATACACTTTATCTCTAATTCCGGAACCAAAAATACTACGCAATTTTTGATTTAAGAGTTGATTATATTGCACTTGAGCATAAGATTCCCATTTCCAAGTAGATTGTTTGATTCGGTATGCATAACGAAAATGAGCCAAACCAGAATTTGCATACACTTTTGCTCCTCCTGAATAGAAAAAATCATTTAATAGTAAAAAGTAATGTTTTTTGTTTTTGTATTGCAAACGATTTTTAAAATT
>CAZHLZ010000216.1:0-6732 GCA_964532475.1 uncultured Chitinophaga sp. | reverse complement strand
CTTTTGAAAAAGGTTTGATTATAAAAACTTCCTTAAAAAGTGAATTTAACTTGTAAATTAAATCATCACCAAGCAAAAGAATATGGAGATTTGAGGAAATTTTTTCTTTATTTTCTGCCATGGCTGAAGTTAATTTTGAAACTAAAACTTGGGTATCAAAGATGAGGTCTAAAGCGATTAATTTCTTGAAAATTGTATCATAAGTATTAAATAATGAACTTATTTCTTGAAAATCTAAGCTTGGTAAATGCCCTGTAACATCTGATATGGAACTTAATGTCGCTACTACTTGTTTATAATTTTTGGATGTAATAATAGTTGTTTCATTTGTAAATATTGAAGCTAAGCAATTTGTAATTGTTTCTTCGACGTGCTGTTGAAAGGCCATTGCTTTGTAATTCAAATATTGATCCTTGATAAGTTTAGCGAATTTTATTTCTGTGAAATGATTCAATAAACTATGTGATTCAATTTCTTTAGCTAACCAAATGTTGACAACAGAATCAGAATCTGGAACTAATTCAAATGAAAGTAAAAAATAAATTTCTTTTTCAAGGGAATAAAAAGCATGAGTTTCAAGAGTATTCGTATTGAATTTCCAATACCCTAATAATCTGTTGTTTTTTATGTTTTTGTCTATACTTGTAGGGTCAAAATCGTTTACATTTTCTAATAAATCATCAATAATTTGTTTTTTATCTGGTTCTAAATCTGCCTTTTGTTGCATTAATTTTAAAAACAAACTACTTGATGCTTCTTCCTGTTTAATCTCTTTTGCTTTGACTTGAATAGATGCTAATTTTGAACAATCATACTTCATTACTTTTTCAAATACTTTATTTATTTCTCCTAAAAAAGTATATTTCTGCAAATCCATAAATGAATTTTGTTGGTCTAAGTTTGATGCTAATTCAATTATATCCAAAGTTTGAATAGCTTCGATAATCTTTGCTTTTTCTGTCATTGCATTTGAAATTTGAGACAAAAATAAATTAAAAAGTAATACTTTAAATTGAAGCAAGTGAAATAGCGCAACTAAAATTGTTTTTGAAAAGAGAAATTGTAGGAAGCTATTTCTCTTGACTGCAAAAAGTTTTATTTGGAACGATTAATCTAAACAAAACGTATTGGTGAAATGCAATGGAGCCAATTTGTTTTGTTCAGCCCGCACGGAAATGGAAAGCTTGCCGAAGCAGAAAACCAATTGAAAAGATATACCAAAGCGACCAAAGAAGCTCTTGGTATATCTATTGAACGTGAGTTTTAAGCAAGGAAACTTGAAATTGAAGTGCGAAAAGGCATTTAAACTAAAAACGATATTCTTCTAAAAATCTATTATCAGAAGTTGTAAATGTTTTATAGATATTGCAGACATGTGAATTGTTATCTTTACGGAATCTCATTGACATTTGAAAAAAAGCCTGATTTAAACTTCTAAAATCAAGATCAATTATTTCATTCACCTTTCTTGATTCAACTTTTTCAATTTTATAGAAGCAATTTGATATGACTGAATCTTTGTTGTTTTTTTTAGTCATAAAAAGAGGTTTCATTAAAACTCCTGAAAAAAATAAAGTTTCAAAATCATCTCTTAGGGAAAAATACAATTTTGAACCTGCAGGTAAAATTTCTCGATTTTCTACCTTTGTTACCTCATCATAATTTTCATCCTTGATAGAAGATAGTGTTGTTGAAATTTTGAGTAATGAATCGTTTTTGAAGGAAAGTGGCTCATTAGTATCAATGTTGATAAAAATACCATCTACAAATTTAACGTAAAATAATGCTGTTGGATGGTTTCCAAAATGATTTTCGATTGTATCTTTTCTTCTGTTTTGCATAAAGATTGTAATTAATGGTTAAATTTCACCGTTTGAAATGTCAAAAAATCTATCAAAATATTTTTTTAATTTTAGCAATACTGTCTCTTTTTTGATGCCTCTAGCACCATTTGGAGAAAATCTTGACACAGGAGGCAGAATAGCTGCAAATGCAGTTCCTACAGATTGGATTTCACCATTTCGAAATGAATTATTCATAAACGAAATTGTTTCCACTGGTTTTAAGTTTTCTTCAGCTATGATATTATCTAGTTCTACTTTCTTTTGTGTTGCGACAAATTGGTTCCAAGTATCATCAATATTAGAAGTTGGTGTTAATGATGCCACAAACTGTTCAATTAACTCTTTTTTATTTCTTAAATCAATACTAGAATCGATAGCTTTGTTAATGTTTACAATCACTTCCTTATCTTGTAAATTACTATCTCTGTATTTACGAATTAACATCAGGATGTAATCTATATTAATTTCCACTTGTTTTATTAATTCCATTTCAAAAACAATGTCATCATTAACGTTTTCGCTATCGCCTTGATTTTGAATTCTAAACTCATTGTACAATTCAATATACATGCTGTGATAGTCTTGAAATTCTCGTTCACTTAATATTTCTTTTCCTTCAAATTCATCGAAAGAACGAAGAATATTTAACAATTTAAGAATGGCACTATATAAACGAATAAAGGCTTTTTTATTTTCTTCACCTACAATGAGTGTACCAATAGGAAATTGGGATAATAAAGTTTGAACTAATTCTTCATAACCAACAACTTGCTTTTCATTATCCTGATAACCATAGTAATATTCTTGAAATGTTTTTAATAATACTATGCCTCCAGCATCTTTATTACCGAATAAGGCTAAACTATCGTTTGTTGCTTGCTCTAAATTCCTGAAACAAACAATGTTACCAAAGGTTTTTATTGAGTTTAAAATACGATTTGTTCTTGAAAAAGCTTGTAATAAACCATGCATTTTAAGATTTTTATCAACCCACAATGTATTCAGCGTAGTTGCATCAAATCCTGTTAAAAACATATTTACTACAATTAATAAATCAATTTCTCGGTTTTTCATTCTTAGAGAAATATCCTTATAATAGTTTTGGAATTTATCAGAAGAAGTATCGTAATTTGTTTTAAAAGTTAGATTATAATCCAAAATTGCTTGCATTAAAAAATCTCTATCACTTGAACTTAAGCCATCAGGTGTTTCTGGATTTTCTTCGTCCAAATCATTATCAAGCTCATCATTTTGACCAAAACTAAATATGGTTGCAATTTTCAATTTTGATAATTCTGGACTTGCAGTTTGTTGTGCTTGAAATTCTTGGTAATATAATTTAGCTGCTTCAATTGATGATACAGCAAAGATGGAGTTAAAACCACTAAGTCTGATTTTATTTTTTACTTCCTCAATTTTATCACGATCTTTTGCCGATGCAACTTCAAACACATTTGATAGGGCTGTCATCATATATGGTTTACTGTTGCGACTTGTTTTTTGATTAAAATGTTTTAAAATATATGTTGTAATTTTTTGAATACGCTCGGGAGCCATTAAGGCCTTTTCTCGGTCAATATCTCTTACTTTTTCATCATTAATATTTTCCTTTTCACGCATTGTGCTGATATAATCTACACGGAAAGGCAAAACATTTTTATCTGAAATGGCATCAACAATTGTATAGGTGTGGATAGCCGAAGCATGTTTATCTTCATTACAATTTACTACATCACCATGTTTGAAACAACCAAAAACTTGAACTGTAGTTTTTAGATTTGCTTTACCAGTACTACTTGAATTTATTGCAAAAATTGGAGTACCTGTAAAGCCAAATAAGTAATATTTTTTAAATGTTTTAGTGATTGCTTCGTGCATATCCCCAAATTGAGAACGATGACATTCATCGAAAATAAAAACTATCTCTTTACCATAAATAGCATGGTTTTTTTGTTTTTTTATTAAAATAGATAGCTTTTGTATCGTGGTAATAATAATTTTTGAATTTGGATCATCAAGTTGTTTTTTTAAGACCGCTGTGTTTGTATTGCTATTTGCTGCACCTTTTTCAAATTTATCATACTCTTTCATCGTTTGATAATCCAAATCTTTTCGGTCAACCACAAAAATTACTTTTTCAATATATGGGAGTTTACTTGTAAGTAGAGCTGTTTTAAATGATGTTAGCGTTTTGCCACTGCCTGTTGTGTGCCAAATATATCCACCAGCATCAATACGACCAAATTTTTTATAATGATGGGAAGCTGATATTTTGCTTAATACTCTTTCTGTGGCAACAATTTGATAAGGGCGCATTACTAAAAGCAATTTATCAGATGTGAAAACACTATATTTTGTTAACATGTTCAATAATGTATGTTTGGCAAAAAAGGTTTTACCAAAATCCATTAAATCTAAAATAGCTTTATTATTTGCATCTGCCCACCATGAAGTGAATTCGTAACTGTTACTGGTTTTTTTCTTTTTACTGCTTGATTCTTTTTCTTTTTCTTTAATGTGTGAAAAACGAGTTGTATTGCTGTAATATTTACTTAATGTACCGTTTGAAATAACAAATAATTGAACATATTCAAATAAACCACTATTTGCCCAAAATGATTCTCTGCTATATCGGTTAATTTGATTGAATGCTTCTTGTAAACTTACACCTCGTTTTTTTAGTTCGATATGTACCATTGGCAAACCATTGACTAATATCGTAACATCGTAGCGATGGCTGCGACTCTCTGTGACAAGTTCTGCTATTGATGGTGAAGCAATAGTAATTGTAGAGGTGGATTCATATTGATTAATGACCTGCAACTGGTTGTTATGGATGTTTTCTTTATCCAACAAGCGAATATTTTTTATGGTGCCATCCTCACAGTGCAAAAGTTGGATGTAATCTTCTTGGATGATTTTAGTTTTTTCTTCAATACCACTATTTGGATTTGCAATATTTTGAGAATAGAAAGCATTCCACTCTTTGTCAGTGAATTGAAAATTGTTAAGATTTTCTAATTGAAGGCGCAAATTTGAAACTAATTTTTCTTCGGAAGTGATTGACAAAAAATTGTAGGCTTGATTTTCAAGTAATTTTATAAATGCCTTTTCTAATTCGGCTTCCGATTGATAAGTTATCTCTTTTTTATATTCTGTCGTATATTCTGCTACAACAGTACTTTCCGTATTTTCAGCAATTATATTGTAATCTTTCATGTATTCTAAAGAAAAATGAGTAAAATGGGTTTACTTTTTATAATGTTCACGAGCTATTGCAATTGCGCGATGTAATTTTTCACTTAATAGATTTTTATCAGGAAGTTGTGTGTAATATTGTGCAACTTTTATGCTTGAATCTTCCAACATTAAATATTCTATGTGCTCGGTATTACCTTCGCTACATAAAATTAAACCAATTGGAGATTCTTCTCCTTCTTTTCTTTCATTAGCGTTTAAATATCGTAAATATAGGAGCATTTGACCTTCGTGTTCTGGTTTAAACTTACCAAGTTTTAACTCAATTGCAACTAAACGACGCATACCTCTGTGGAAAAATAGTAAATCGATGTAATAGTCTGTTGCATCAATTGTAATTCTTTTTTGGCGGTCAAGAAAAGCAAAATCTGACCCCATTTCTTTAATAAATGTTTGCAGATTTAGTAGAATAGCATCTTCTAACTCTTTTTCGGAATATACTTCAGATAAACCAATTGCATCAAGAAAATAGCTGCTTCTAAAAACAGCATCAGGAGTTAAGTTATTACTTGATTGAATTTGATCTAACTCTTTTTCTATAAGCTCTTCTGGTTTACGACTTAAAGCTGTTCTTTCATAAAGCATAGAATCTATTTTTGTGTCTAATAAACGTGTGTCCCAACGTTCAATTTTTGACATTTCCATGTAAAACTGGCGTTTTAGCTTGTCGTCAATATACATTAAAGAGCGAAGATGTGTCCAACTCAATTGTGTACGCACTGCGTATAGAATTTCATCTTCTGTAAAAGTATACGCAGCGCGTATACAATGTAACAATTTACGATCGCTCCAACCTTTGCCAAAACGAAGTGTTAATTGCTCGGCAAGGTTCTTCACAACTTGTTTGCCATATTCGGCTCTTTGATTGTATAAAACATCTTCTTTGATACGCTTACCAATTTGCCAGTGCATCATGCATATTTCTGCATTGATGGTTATTGCCAAACGTTGACGAGAGTTGTCAATAATTTGACAAACATCACTGTAAAGTTCTATTTCGCCAGAAAAATCATCCTTCTGTAAAGCCATAGCTACTATTAGTTTAAGGAATTAAAACTAAGCAATTTACTTCTATAATATTCATACTGCTCTCTTCTTGCTTTTATTTCAGCAGGCAAACCATGTGAAATATCGTTTACCAAAGCATCAAATTGGTCTAAAATGGTAACAATTCGTTCTTGTTCTTCTATTGGTGGTATTGGAATCCTCGCTTGTGCAAGACCTTTTCCATTAATCGCTGAAATTTTACCAGAAGAAATATGTTTTTTAATTTGATTGTGAAAAAGTTTTGTTCTTAAAAAGTAGGACACATATTTTGGATTTAAATTGCTTTTATAGGAAAAACAAGCATCATGAACCACAACATCCTCTTCACCAAGCCACGCAGTTCCTTTACCAATATCATCGATGGTTTCACCAGCTGCAACTATAACTACATCACCATAGTTTGCTACCCTTAATTTTTTGGCTAATTCAGAACTAACAAATGATTTTGATTTTTCGGCAAAAATATTATAATGTGTATATAATTCGCCATAATGAATACATGGGGTACCTTCTTCAATCATATCCGTGCGAACGAACCTTTTTCCTCTTATAAATGTTCCTACTTCTCCCAAGGCTTTCCATT
>CAZHLZ010000215.1:0-6759 GCA_964532475.1 uncultured Chitinophaga sp. | reverse complement strand
GGACTATCGTCCGCCGTTAAGACATTTGACTCCTCTGGAGTCATGAAACAAATGGCATATTCAATAAAATTAAATTGGGGAAAGAAGGTGACCAACATTATTGGTTTAATTGCAGTTACAATTTTTATTTCTTCTTGCTCAAATTCTGATGATGCAAAAGTGCTTGAATTCATGGAAAAAGGCAATCAATTCCTTGAAGACAAAAATTATTCAAGTGCGTTAATTTCTTTCAAAGACGCCTTGAAATACGAAATGACTGACGAAACAAAAGCGAAAAATTACAGAAATATCGCAGTGGTATTTTTATACATTGAAAATTTGGATTCAGCGAAATATTATTCGCAACTGGGTGCAGATGCCGTTGATTCAGATTCCTATTACCATTTAATTAATAAAGGAGAGGTTTACCTGCTAAGCAATCAAACCAAGCATGCAATTCACATTTTGGAACAAGCGAAAAAGCTGAAACCAAATGAAATGGAAGTTTACAATAATTTGAGTTTGATTTATGCTGGAAATTATGGTGAGAAATTTGTTTCGCTTGATTTGGCATTGTCAAACGCTGAAAAAGCTTATAAATTAAACAAAAATGATGTCAACAAGGAACAACTTGCCAGTGTTTATTTTCAAAAGGAAAATTTCTCAAAAGCCTTGATTTTATTTAAAGAACTGTTTGAAAGGCACCCAGAAGTGAAAATGTACCAATTTTACTACGGACAAAGTTTATACTTTTCTGGAAAGGAAGATTTAGGTATTGAAATGATGGAAGAAGCTGCTGAACGAGATAAAAATTGCAGAAAATTATTGGATGATTTAATTGATTGAAACTTGCTTATGGAAAAAATAATTATTGGTCGCAAGGACAAAGTGGATTTACCAGATTTTGGTTTAGAAAATGTTTCTGTAAAAACTGATAGTGGCGCGTATTCCTGTTCGATTCATTGCGAATTCATCAAAGAAGTGGAAGAAAATGGTCAAAAAATACTAAAAGTGGTGTTTTTGGATGAATCTTTACCAAAATATTCAGGAGAAATTCATGAATTTACAGAATATTCGAAAAAAAACGTGAAAAGTTCTACAGGTGAAAAACAAGAACGTTTTTTTATCAAAGCAAAAATTTTGCTTTTTGGAAAGGAATTCATCACAGATTTCTCACTTACGCAAAGAAATGGACTTAAAAACCCAATTTTACTTGGACGAAAAGTCTTAAATGAAAATTTTTTAATCAATACCAAATTGGTCAATCAATCTTATAAATTAAAAATCAATTCAAATAAATGAAAATTGCAATCTTATCGCGAAATGCGAATTTATACTCCACCAAAAGATTGGTAGAAGCAGCTGAAAAAGCAGGTCACGAGGCACATGTGATTGATCATTTGGCGTGTAACATAGAAATTGAACAAAAAGGTCCTTCGATTTATTACAAAGATCACTATTTGGAAGGTTACGATGCAGTAATTCCAAGAATTGGAGCTTCAGTAACATTTTATGGTACTGCTGTAGTGCGTCAATTTGAAATGATGAATGTTTTTACAGCCGTTATTTCTCGCGGAATTGTGCATTCACGTGATAAATTGCGTTGCTTGCAAGTGTTGTCAAAAGAAGGGATTGGTTTACCAAAAACGGTTTTTACCAATTATTCCAGAAACGTGGAACACGTGGTAGAATCTGCTGGAGGCGTTCCTGTTATTCTCAAACTTTTGGAGGGAACTCAAGGCTTGGGTGTTGTTTTGGCGGAGAATAAAAATGCTGCACAATCTGTATTGGAGGCATTTAATGGATTGAAAGCGAGAGTAATTGTTCAAGAATTCATCAAAGAAGCGAAAGGCGCTGATATTCGTGCATTTGTGGTAGATGGAGAAGTTGTTGGAGCCATGAAAAGACAAGGGAAACCGGGAGAATTTCGTTCAAACATTCACCGAGGTGGAAGTTCAGAAAAAATTGAATTAACTGTGGAAGAACGTTACACTGCAATTTTAGCTGCAAAAGCAGTTGGTTTAGGAATTGCTGGTGTAGATATGCTTCAATCGGAACGCGGACCTTTAGTTTTAGAAGTAAATTCTTCGCCAGGATTACAAGGAATTGAACGTGCCACTGAAGTGGATATCGCTGGGAAAATCATTTCATACATTGAAAAAAATGTTCGTCATTGATTTATTGATTTGATAATTAATAATTGATTCAATGACTCCAAAGGAGTCAAACGTCTGTAATGGTGGGAAATAGCCCACCATTACAGTACAATGAAATGTAAGTTTTGGCGGAGTTTTTGTTTCAATAAAAGTGTGAAATGAAACAGAAGTATGGCTTTAATCTTGAGAAACTGTGTTAATTCCATAAAAAACTGTGACAAAACGAATAGAATACAAGTTATTATTGAAAATTGAAATGTAAGTAACAAGTTAATGTGACAAACACCTCAACTAAACACAAAAAAATAGATCGGAGCGAGCATAAAATCAAATAAAAAAATCAAAATGTAAACTTTAGTTGAAATAGATTGGAACAAATTCGGCTTTTTTGTTACTTTTTGTGTCATGACAAAAAGTAAAAGAAAAATTACAAATAATATTCTAACACATGACAAACACCTCATCCAAGCACAAAAAAATAGTCATTCTCGGAAAAGAAATCCTTCCAGGCAAAGGCGAACAATTGAATTTAGATGTTGCACGTTTACATACGCGAACACCAATTTTAGTTCCAGTAATTGTTGAGCGCGCCAAAGTAGATGGGCCAACCGTTTTACTGATGGCAGGTTTGCATGGCGACGAAATTAATGGCATTGAAATCATTCGAAAATTGATTCGAAAAGGTTTTAATAAACCACAAATTGGAACGATTATTTGTTTGCCTGTTTTCAATATTTTTGGTTTTCTCAACGTGAAACGAGAATTGCCAGACGGTCGAGATTTGAATAGAAGTTTCCCTGGAAGTGAATCTGGTTCTTTGGCTTCGCAATTTGCTTATCATTTCATGAAAGAGATTACTCCACATGTGGATTATGTGATTGATTTTCATACTGGTTCGGCACAAAGAAATAATTTTTCACAAATTCGTTGTGTTTTTAAAGACAAAGAAAGTGTTGAATTGGCAAAAATATTTAACCCGCCGTTTATTCTTAATTCTTCCTTGATTTCCAAAACCATTCGAGATACTTTGACAAAAAAAGGGAAAAAAATGCTTTTGTTTGAAGGAGGAAAAACCAATAGCATTGAGGAAACTATTGTTGAAGAAGGAATTAATGGTGTAAAACGATTTTTGCAACATTTAGGAATGCGCACTTTCAAAATTGACATTTCGAAGGATAGAAAACCCATTTTTTTAGGTGAAAGTAAGTGGCTTCGCGCGCCCAATTCTGGCATGTTTCAAGCACAAGTCAAAAATGGTAGTCAAATTTTAAAAGGAGATGTTATCGGAATATTAACGGACCCTTATGGAAATTTTGAACGTAAAATCAAAGCTCCCAGCGATGGCTACATTATTTGTTTGAACGAATCTCCCGTAGTTTATAAAGGCGATGCAATTTTCCACATTGCGAAAGAAACGAATGAGCCTAGCATTTAAATTCGGGATTTTCTTTTAAGAAAAGTTCGATTTTATTTTTTTGTTGTTCTTCAAAGCTTACAATTTGTTCCCTATTTGAGGTCAAAACTTGATGATCCGCAAGTTGCCTCAATTTTTCGCCTTGTCCGCAAAGTTTTAAAGTTTCTGTCAGGAAAGTACTCTTTGTATTTCTTTAATTATAAAACTTACCTTGAGATGTTCATCATTTTTTATCTAGTGATTGTAATAGTTTCATTAATATTGAAAATTAGGTTAAAATGAATAGGTAAGATTAAAGTTTGCTAGCAATACTGCATTTAGACCTCGATTATCTTTACCAACATATACTTTATCAAAGGTAAACAAACTTAGTCTAAGATTTGGCTTAATTATGATTTTCTGTCCTAAACATACTCCTAAATCAAGATGTAAACCTGTATTTTTAGGCATTAAAAAATTATTTTTATCGATATTTTCTTTTTGATACTCATAAGCTCCAATCCATTTGTAATACTGTCCGATTTTTTTTTGCCATAAATCAATTCCTAAAAAAAGTCCTAGTTCAAAATACAGTCTATTTTTCTTTTTCTGATAAAATCTTAAAGAAAACATATTATTAAAGGTAAGTCTATTTATCAATAAATCTTCATAATAATAAGTACCTTGACCACTTTTCGACAAAGTATTTCCCAATGTGTTTTGAAAATACTGTTTATGAGTATGAATATCAAATTGGTAATACATTTTTTTTACTTGTCTGACTGGGCAAGTAAAACCAGCATTAACTCCAACAAAGGATGTATCAAATTTTATATCCTTGTTTACTCCTAAAAAAACTTCTCTTTTTTCTTCTAAGAGCTTAAGATTTTGACTATTAGCGAAGGAAGATAGCAAGATATAAATAAATAAGTTCTTCATGTCAAAAGAATAATTTTTCATGTTTAATTATTTGAAGATGTTCATCAAATTCAATATAAATGTACATTCCTTTCTTCAAATCATAAAAATTTTTCTCATTTAAATCCTCACCTTCGCTAATAATTCGACCATTCAAATCATACAAAACATAACGAATTGCCTTCTTTTCAACGGTGATAATTTCTGATTCTTTTAGTTTTTTCTCTTCTTCATAAAAATCATTTTTTATTTTTTGTACGTCATAAACATTTTCATCTGATTTTATTATTCCTTTATTTGTGCAATCAAAATTTGGAGAATATTCTTGTGTAATTTCACTATTTCCTGCAAATTCTACAACGTTATTAAATTCAACATATTCACTATAGATAATATTCAATTGATCACCATTATCAAAAATAGCATTTTCAATCGTAACATTTGTACCCATTATTACATTATAGACATTTTGATTGTTTAAGTTAAGGCTAGCTTCATTTGGAAAATACAATGCTTGAGGACAATCAAACTTTTTCCAGTGGCGTATGTAATCTATTTCAAGTGCCTGAGGAAAATAGGTACTTTGGTCTGGTGCTTTATTTTGATCATTGACATGAAAGTATGTTTCATGCAATCCATTTTGAATAGCTAAGTTTGCCACAATAAACATCGGTTCTTCAGGCATAGCACCATCTTTGTAATACGTTTTATCATCATCTGCAATTTCTTCACAACTTATTTCTTTATTGACTATTATACCCTCTCGTCTATATTTATTTTCAAAACGAATTGGTATACCATCAACAAGCCATGCAATATAACCTGGGTCAAATATTAAGGTAAATCTATGGAAATCTGCACTAAAATCAATGTCTATTGCATTTAAATTATCTTTCGAACAATCCATTTCAACATCTACATTTGCTATGTGATGGTAATTTGTACTTATGTTTCTAACTGATTTACTTTCATCAAAATTATAAAGTATATCATAATTATTCAAAAACTCAAAAACATCTAATTCATTCCAAACAGTGCCTCCATACGTCCAAAAAGCAGGCCAAAAGCCTTTTCCTTTTGGTATTTTACATCGAATTTCGTAAACTCCATAATGAAAACGATATTTTGACCAGATTTCACCTGTTGTGTAATCAAAATCAGCATTTTTTTCTGTAAATGGATTTGTGGACCAATCCGTTACCCATTGACCAGAATAGGGTGCTTCTAATTTTTTTGCTGTAATGTTTAAATACCCATTATTCAGTATATTGTTTTCCGGTAAATGCCAAGCTTTTTGATTTTTTAATTCAAAATCTCTTGGCACACCAGTTATTTGATTCCAATTGGCATTAAAAAGATTAGCATTGTCAAATTCATCATTAAAAATAAGATGAAATCCTCCAGAAATACAATCAATGTTTAAATAATAAGGATAAGGGATCCATATTCGATTACTACTGCATGCTTCATCATCGGCATTTTCAACGTCTTCAAAATAATCAAAATTAACAAAAGGCTGCTGTGAAATACTAATGAAAGATCCCATTATAAAACTCAAAAAAATCAACTTTTTCATAATTTGTGTTTTACTTAGCTTTAGTATCTTTTAATTCCTTAATTTCCCGTCTCAAATCATCAAGTTCTTGTCTTTGTTGAAAACTATATAAATACAATTCCTCAATCTTTTTTAGTAATATGACATTTAAGTCGGCTAGGTCTACACCATTCCTTTTAACTTCTTCTTCACTTGGGACATCAGGCAGATGTTTGTTTATTTGAACAAAATTCTTTACATAGGTTAGTGAAGGTAAAGAATAATTTTCATCAAAAACATAATCTGCCCAGGTAGTTTGATCAATTCGGAATCTTCTAGCCTGAACAAAACCGTTGTTATTGATTTGAAAAACTTTTCTTTGCTCATTTTGAATCAGAAACAATACAGCATCATCATTCTCGTTATGCTCAGAATTAATATTCACTCTCCTAACATTTGCAGTTCCATCACCATATAACACAATGTTTTCTTTGTTTGTTGTGGTATTGAAAACAGCCAAGGCTTTTGTTAAATCTCTATCAACTTTAAAAATGTTTGCAAATGAATAGTCAAAGGCTGCTGTGTAGTTGCTTTCGAATGCGTGTAAATTTGTTTCAGCCGCGTTAAGGTCCACACTCAATTTTGCATTTGTTGGATTTGTGTTTCCAATTTTTACATTTCCATTATTCGCAACCTGAAAAACTTTGTTTTCGCTATTTTGAATTAAACCCAGATTACGCATTAGAAAAATATTAGTAAATTAGCTTTGTAAATCCTAA
>CAZHLZ010000214.1:0-6793 GCA_964532475.1 uncultured Chitinophaga sp. | reverse complement strand
TTTTCACTGTGTAAGTTGCATTGGCTACAAGACCTGTAAACCAAGAAATGTCCATGGTAATTTTGTTGCTTCCTCGAGTTTTAGTTTGAGAATAGCCATTTGGACCTTCAACTATGTATTCGTAATCTGTGGCATTGTAAACAGGAGAATAATACAAAATTTTATTCCATTCTGTTAACAGCGCTCCACAAGAGCCTTGTCTCAATTTTGTTTTTGGAGTAGTAATGTTACATGCATCACCATAATCCTGCCAAACACCATCAACTAAAGCTCTAATTTTTACAGTGTAAGTTGCTTCCATCAATAAATTTGGGAACCAAGACATATCCATTGTTACTTTATTACTGCCACGCAATTTAGTTTGAGAATAGCCATTTGGACCTTCTACCCAATATTCATAGTTTGTAGCATTCGCAACGGGTGAATAATAAAGTATTTCATTTAATTCTTCTAAGGTTGCTCCACAATCTTGAGGAAGTAATTTGGTGCAGTTGTAAACGGTGGCAGTAACAGCAGTTCTACCTGAACTTACACAAACCCCATCTACAGCTTCGGCATAATAAGTTGTTGTTGTTGCTAAATTTAAATCATCGTACATTGTGCCGATAGAAATTGAAGCTCCACCTGAGGGTGCGGTAAACCAATGAATGGTTCCATTACTTGCTGTTGCATAAATCACAATTTCACCAGGTCCACATCGGGAGTCGGCTGTGGTGGAGGTGACTGTTGGCAAACTAGTTATTTCTACCAGAGATTGAGATATTGTTCCCATACAACCATTCACATCAGTGACAGTCAAGGAATAATTTCCAGCGGCTAAGTTGGATATAAGTTGCGTATTTCCTCCATTTGACCATGCATAAGAATAAGTACCTGTTCCTCCGGATGCATTGGCATTAATTTCACCTGTAGACCCCCCTGCACAATTGATATCGGTTTTACTTGATATAGCAGGTGATACGGGAGTTGGAGGAGTTAGCGAACTTGACCCAGTAGCTAAACAACCATTTGCATCTGTCACAGTGACACTATAAGTACCTCCTGATAAACCAGTGGCTGTTTGGGTTGTTGCTCCATTCGACCATAGGTAGGAATAGCCTATTGTTCCTCCAGTTGGAGAAGCAGACATTTGTCCATCGGCTTGCCCACTGCAAGAAATTGCTGAGCCGTTATAATTCGATGAAACATTTACATTGGCAAGTAATGATTGCATGGGTTGATTAATGTCTATTGTTGAAAGCGAATTTGAGCAACCATTTACATCGCTGACGGTACAAGAATAAGATCCAGCTGGCAAACCTGTTGCTGTTGAAGTGGTTTGACCATTTGACCATAAAAAGGTATACGCAAAACCAGTCCCACCACTTCCACTTACGGTGGCTGTTCCATTACTTTCGCCATTACATTTAACATCTACTTTCGAATCGAGATTAGAACCCATGGCTGGTGGGTCATTTAACACAGTACTTGTAGTGGTACTGCAACTATTTGCATCGGTGACAGTACATGAATAAGAACCTGCTGCTAAGCCAGTGGCTGTTGCCGCAGTCGAACCATTTGACCACTGATAGGCGTATCCTCCTGTCCCTCCAGTTGGAGAAGCGGTAATTTGGCCATCAGCAGAACCATTACAACTAATATGTGCCCCATTATAATTACTGCTTACACTTGAACTTGCTGATAAGGCACTTGGCTGGGTAATTGAAGCATTTGTTGAGGCTGTACAGCCATTTGCATCCGTGACGGTAGTTGAATATGTTCCTGCCGAAAGACCAGTATTTGAAGCCGTAGTTCTACCATTTGACCACATATAAGTATAGGGAGCGGTACCAGAAGAAGCACTTACTGTAGCTGAACCGTTTGTACCTCCGTTACAAGCAATATTAGTTTGAGAGAGGATACTAGCAGAAACTTCAACACCTATTCCTTGAATAGCAAAATCATAGGTTCCTTCATCTGAATCGTTATTTGAAACTGAAATCGTTGCCGTTCTTATTCCCGAAGCGGAAGGATTAAATATAACATTAAAAGTCGTTGATCCTAAAGCAGCAACTGGACTTGTTGGATTTACAGAAATACTAAAATCAGCGGCATTTGTACCTGAAATCGTAGGTGTGCTAACCGTTAAATTGGCTGTACCTGTGTTTTGAACCGTGAATGTTCTAACAATTGTTCCTGAACTTACACATTGAGAACCAAAGTCAGTGTGGTCTGTTGCAGTTGGTGAAGAGTCACCATCGATGATTGAGTTTGAATTTCCTTGAAGATTGATTTCTGGGGATGTGGGAGGGAATTGCCAATTAAAAGCATCTAAAGACACATAATTAAACGTTGTCCCAGTGGTGAAAACCAATTGATCTACATTTATCGTTGTGTTATTTGCGCCCCCAAACGTGCTCATATTAATCAGTGTAAAGCCATTATTAACACCTGCGTTTTTATTATTGAATGGTGTGCCGGGAGAGGTAGCTGTAGCAGTAAAAACTGTTGCTCCAGCAAGTTTCCCTACAATTGTAAGTGTTCCATTAACATTAACATTTCCCGTGATGTCAGCTAAATAGAGATACATGCTATTTACTCTAAATGGCACAGACCCCGCACTCGAAATTGTGAAACCGATAGCAACATTACCTACAGCGGTTCCATCATTATCAACGAAAACATTGTCAGTACCTGTTCCGTTCCAACCAGCACCAGCATAACCAGTCTGAACATTAAAAGGTCCAGCTGCTTGTGAGGTAATGTTGAATACCTGAGCGTTATCGGTGAAAGAAGTTGAATTACTCGCTTCGGTTTCAAAAACCTCAGTGGTTTGAGCCATGCTAAACCCAGCTAATAGCAACAGCGGAGCGAAAAATAAAGTAAATTTAAGTTTTTTCATTGTCTTAATAAGATAAATAATTTAGAGACAATATTACGCATAAATTTTTAAACATAAAAAAATATTTTTAAACATCATCTATTCTAAGTCTTTTTTAGAGATTATATCAAAAAAATAAAAAAACCTTAACTCACAAAAAAAATATCATTTAAGTTAACAAAGACATTTAAATAACTACAATTTCATACATTAATTTTTTGTCTTTTTTTTCAAGATTTAGAAGAAAATTGCAACTCCGAAAACTAGTCACATAGTTTAGATTATATCCTTTTCGTTGAATGTATAAATTATTACAATCAATTGTTATCACCTTCCCCAAGTATCAAGTTTTTTTTATTCATATCCTTCTTAATATTGGATTGAGATCTAATGACATTTTTAATGCTTATTTTTAGACGTTTATTAACATTAGTTAGAAATCGTAAGAAAAAAAATTCCATGAAATTAAATTCGGAGCAAAAAAATGAGATTTTTCAAAACTTCAACAAACAATTGATTACCACATCATTATTTAGTTCATAAAACATTGGAAGCCGAAGTAAACAGTTACTAAATTTGTCTGAATTATGTAACGTTCTTTCATCATGAAGAATTTTGAAATAATGGCTTTTGTGTAGACTTTGATAATGGAAAACTGCTAAAATTTTATTGCTACCAAGATGTAAAATCATCTCATTTCTTTGATTTTCTTCCTTACAAATTAAATAAAAAATATGAAAATTATTACTTGAATAACTTGGAACGAAAGGTATTTCAATGCTATTTTTCACTGCCCAATTACTCAATTTATTGTAATAATTTTCCCACAATTCTCTCCGCTTCCTTTGTATTTTATCTAGATTTTCCAATTGACCAAATAGGTAGGCTGCAATCATTTCCGAGGGCAAGAAAGATGAGCCTAAATCAACCCAATCATATTTTGCTACTTCTCCATTAGAAAATGCCTTTCGATTTGTTCCTTTCTCCCAAATTATCTCTGCACGTTCGATTAAATTCTCGTTATTGATTACCAACAAACCACCTTCTCCCGAAATAATGTTTTTAGTCTCATGAAAAGAAAATGTTGCTAAATCACCAAAGCTTCCCAAGGGTTTTTTTTCACCCAAATCATTTACATGGAAACCGTCTATTGCTTGAGCTGCATCTTCCACAACAAATAAATCATATTTACTAGCAAGCTTCATGATTTTATTCATATCGCAAGCAATTCCAGCGTAATGAACAACAACAATTACTTTGGTTTTTGAGGTAATTAAACTTTCAATTTTTGTTACATCCATGTTCGGATGGTTTTGCTCTGAATCACAAAAAACAAGTTTTGCTCCACGTAACACGAATGCATTTGCAGTACTCACAAAAGTAAAAGACGGCAAAATTACCTCATCATCCGTTTTTATATTTAGCAGAATAGCAGACATTTCTAAGGCATCTGTGCACGAGTTAGTTAAAAGCACCTTTTTAAAACCATACTTTTTTTCAAAAAAATCATGACACATTCCGGTGAAATAACCATTCCCTGAAATCTTTCCTAAAGAAAGTGCTTCTGAAATGTATGTTAATTCATTTCCAGAAATATATGGTTTATTAAAAGGTATTTTATATTCCAAAATTTATAGATTTTTATGAAGAGTAATGAATGAATTACTTACAAAAAAATTTGAATCAGTAAAAACTTTAATAACCGAATAATTAGAGGCCAAAACGTAGGTTTCAATCCAATCATTGCAATTTTGCTTTGCCCAAATAATCGTTTCATAGATTAGTTTTTTCATCACATTTTTATTTCTAAAACGTTTATCTACGGCTCCAAGAGTAAAAACACATTTATTTAAGCCATCGCTAGCCACTAATTTTAAACTCAAAAACCCTATGACTTCATTGTCTAACTCAGCAATAAAAACTTGATCGGCAACATTTTTGTCTAAGCAACTTCTTCTAACCCAATCTTCGTATATTTGAGGAACCTTTTTTTGGTCAAAAATGTGATTATTAGAGTAGTGACCGTAATTAACAAATGAATTTATTGCTATATCGGAAATTTTTTCCAAATCATTTAAGGTAAATTCTCGGACAGAAATCATAGAATTAATAGAAAAATCACAGACTTGTTCGTTCAGAATAAATTTATAAGTTAATTGAAAATCTTTAATCAAAAAACCATTTTTCTCCATTTCATTTAGTAATGGAATATTTGCTGAATCAATCTTAGAAATAACCACTTTAAAATTATTTTCTTTTAAAAAATGAAGGATTTCAAGAATAGGGAAATCAAAATTGTTAATTTTTGCAACTCGAAACCCAAATCGTTGAGTATCAATTTCACTTATAAAATCTTCAATCTTCATGTGAATAAGTTTCGTCAATAATATAAGATTGCCTTCCTTTCGTTTGATCGAATATTTTTCCAATATACAAGGCTGTTACACCAATTGAAGTAATTATCATTCCTGATAAAAACCAAATCGAAATTATGATCGAACTGTAACCCAAAACAGGTATCGGGTCAAATATTGCTCGATACAAGGTATAAACTCCAAAAATGAAGGAAATAAATGAAGTCAAGAAGCCAATAAAAATTATTAATTTTAGTGGTCTATTTGAAAATGAAATCAACACATTGAAGGTTAAACTTAATAACTTAAAGAAAGAATAACTTGATTTACCATGTCTTCTTTTACTATGTTGTACAGAAATTGAAGATGCATTAAATCCAACAATAAGCACAAAAAGTGGAAAAACTTTTAAATAATCTCCAATTCTGCGTACCTCACTGATTACTTTGTGATGGAAAATTCCATAATTCCCGACTCGATTATCATATTTCACTTTAGCTAAGACATTAAAAATGAGCCAAAAAACCTTGGATGATATTTTTTTAAAAAAGGAGTCTTGTCTATTTTCCCTTCTTGCAAAAACAAGGTCAAAACCTTTTTGAGCTTCCTTATATAATTTTTTTATTTCAGATGGATCATCTTGTAAATCACTATCCATCACAACAATCCATTTTCCTTTTACGTGATCTAAACCCGCCATAATTGCGGCATGTTGACCGAAATTCTTACTTAATCTTACAAGTTTTAAATGACTTGTGTTTTTGGCATATTCTTTCAATTTTAACCAGGTTTGATCGGAACTTCTATCTTCAATTAAAATAATTTCAAAGGAAATATTTAAATCTTTTAAATTCAAAATCAACTCGTCTAAAAAGTCTTGAATAAAAAACTCAGCATTATAAACGGGTGAAACGACACTTAGTTCTATTTTAGATTCCATCTTCTTGAGGTCTTAGCTGAGGAGAACGATTTTTCTTATTCCTTAAATTTTTCAGCAAAATAAAAAGAAAAAATAAGCATGCAGAAAAAATAGAAATAAAACTCGTTAGTTTCATATATCTGTGTTCATAAATCAAATCTATTTTGTGTTTACCTTTTTTCAACATCAAGCCCATCATTCCATTGTTAACCATTTCAATCTTAATTTCTTTTCCATTGTTAAAAGCTTTCCAATTTTGATCGAATGGAATTTGTAAATACAATAATTTAGTTTGATTCAATTCAATTTCACCTTTAATTTCAGTGTTTTTAAAGGAATTTATTTTAAGAATATCTTTTTTTCGTTCCTTCACTTTTTCTGCAAACATTTCAAAATTGAATTTTTCAGATGAAATGGTGTCATTTAATTCAAATTTGCGCATATTTGGTTCATTTTGAATGCGTTTTTCATCTAAAACAACCGCACTTAGCAGAACAATTCCTTTTTGAGCCATTGAAGCTTTTTTCAAGGAATTTTCTGGTAAATACTGCTCATAACAAATACCTAACGGTAAAAAATACTTATTTTTCAGTACTTTAACATTTCCAAATTGTGCAATGGAATCATACGTTAAGTTTAAGATTTGATTTTGACTATTTC
>CAZHLZ010000213.1:0-6827 GCA_964532475.1 uncultured Chitinophaga sp. | reverse complement strand
ACATTTATGATAAAAATAAATATAATCAGACTGGATTAAATTTGACATTTGATCATAATAAAGATTGTATTAAAATATTATTAGATAATGGTTCATTATATTATGAAAAAAAATATATTTTAAAGAACGTTTTTCTTAAATTTTCCGAATTCCTTATCGGTTTCGGATTGCAAATGTATGAATAAAATATTTATCTGCAAGTGTTTTTTGAAAAAAAATCAAAAAAAAAAATGAGGCATCATTAGACACCTCATCCTAAATTGTTTATTTACAATAAATTAAACTGCAACTTTTTTTGCTTTCTCAACTTGTTTTCTTAGTGCTTCTACAGATAAACTTATTGCTTCCTCAAAAGTTTTGCATTGTTTTTTTGCAAAAAGTTCTTTTCCTGGCACCAAAATTTTTACTTCACTGATTTTATTTTCTTTGTCGCTAGACTTATCAATTCTTAAAAAAACTTCGCCTGAGACAATATTATCAAAAAATAGATCTAATTTATTAACTTTTTCATTTACATACTCAACTAATTTTTTATCTGCTGAAAAATGTACTGAATGAACTTTAATTTCCATGACTTAGTTTTTTTTGCGCCCACGTGGGTGAGCTGATGAATAAATATTTGTTAATTGCGCGAACGAGTTATGGGTATAAACTTGAGTTGCTGCTAGACTCGCATGCCCAAGCAGGTCTTTTAACGTTTCCAAACCAGCACCATTATTTAACATGTGAGTTGCAAATGAATGCCTTAGGATGTGCGGACTCTTTTTTTCCAAACTTGTTACCAAGCTAAGGTAGTAATTAATTTTTCTATAAACAAACTTAGGATACAATTTATTTCCATTTATCAGACATAAAAAATCAGTAGAATCTATTAACATACTGTTTTTTAATTCTTTATATGTCGAAATAAAATTTGTTAAATTTTCAGAAATCGGAATAATTCGTTCTTTATTACGTTTCCCGAGTACTTTTATTGAATTGGAAGTAATGTTTTTCTCCTTCAGTTCAATCAACTCGCTCAAACGGATTCCTGTTTGGTAAAACAATTCAAACATAAGTTTGTCGCGCACCCCTTCAAAATCATCAGAAAAGAGGTCATCAAGTTTTGACTTGTCTAATTCCTTTTCTTTTACAAAAGAAGGAAGTTTCTTATGTTGTTTGGGGCCGTTTATTTTTATTGCGGGATTTACCTCTATGAAACTATTCTTCAATGCCCACTTAAAAAATGTTCTCAAACTAGCTATCTTTCTATTAACAGACTTTCTCAATCAAAAAAACCATCCAAGACCGAATCAAATGGTGATTGATTTCTTTAATATCAAAATCATGATTCTCATCAATAAAATCAAAAAACTGATTGAGATCAATCAAATATGCTTGACAGGTATGTAATGAATACCGTTTTTCAGTTATTAAAAATAGTTCGAAACTTTCAAGCATAAAAAAAGGAGCTATAAGCTCCTTAACGTAAAATTTTAAAAAAAGTTTTACAATTTTTTATTGTTCCATAGAAATCATACGCTCTCTGTATGTAGCACGGATTCTACCTTGACGGTTAATCACAGAAGGTTTAATAAACTCTTTACGAGCTCTTAATTGTTTCATGACATTAGTTTTGTCAAATTTTTTCTTGTACTTCTTAAGGGCTCTTTCAATGTTTTCCCCTTCTTTAACTGGAACTATTAACATATTTTTGTTTATATTATTTTAAATTTTTATTCTAAAGGACTGCAAAGATACATAATTATTTGAAAAATACAATAATATGCATCTTTTTTTTAATAATTTACTAAATTAACAATATCACTGCAATATTTACTTAATTTTTCATTTCCATTCAAAAAGTTCAGACCAATTAAAAAATTGAATGCTGTAACTTCACCGCCAGCCTTTAATATCAATTCAGCCGCAGCAGAAGCAGATCCACCAGTCGCCAATAAATCATCATGAATCAACACTTTATCACCAGCTGTGATTGCATCGCTATGCATTTCAACTACGGAGGAACCGTATTCTAAATCGTAAGAAAAAGAAATCTTATCGTAAGGCAATTTCCCTTCCTTTCTAATTAGGACAAATGGAACATTCAATCGCATCGCTAATGGATAAGCGAAGAGAAACCCTCGACTTTCAATTCCAGCAATTTTTGTAATTCCTTTGTTTGAATACAAGGCAAATAATTCGTCTAAAATTTTATTTGACAATTCAGGGTTCATCATAATCGTTGAAATGTCCTTAAACAAAATCCCTTCTTTTGGGAAATTGGGCACATCACGAACTACACTTTTTATTTCATTTTCTAACATCTTATTATTTTATAAGGTTAAATACGGTTTTACTTTGTTGAAAAATTCATCATCTACTAAAACTGAACGTTTTATATCTTCAATTTTTGAAAAACCACCTAATTGATTTCTCATTTTTACAATAGAATTTGCAATATTCCAGTTGAAATAGGGATTTTTTTTCAACTCTTCAGCTGTGGCATTATTTAAATCTATTGGACGAATTAAACTCGGATCGATTGAAATATATTCATCCATTGCTGCGAGTTTTTCTTCATCCATTTTCCAAACTTCCAAAAGTTGCTTTTTGTTGATAAAACCACCTAAGGCATCTCTTCGTTTGATAATGTTTTTCGCAAAATAAGAACCGATGCCTGGTATAGAAACAAGTTCCTCTTCAGAAGCCAGATTTAATTCCAAGACGAACTTCTTTTTTTCTACCTCAAATTTTGGACTTTCAAGTTTTGTTTTTTCAGGATAATACAATGAATCTCTAATTAGGTTAAAAAACTCGTCGGAGATCACAAACACTTTTCTCAAATCATCATCTGAGTAAAAACCTCTTTTTCCGAATCGAATAATTAAATCTGCCTGTTTTTGACTCATTCCAAGCTTCATCCAATCTGAAGGTGCATATTTATTTGGATCAAATTTTTTATCCGGACGTTTGAATCTAGATTTTTTGTTAAACTTAGATTTATAATAGTTATTCTTCGAAAACTGATATTTATTTTTCTTAAATTCTTTCTTTTCGAAATCAGTTTGAGTAAACACAAATTCGCTCGGCTTTTTCGAAATAGAAATTAACCTTGGAATTATGGTAATGACAATAAACAACACCACAAAAAACAAAATTGCTTTTCGTGATCTTTTTGAAAACTCAAGTTGGTTTTGCGTCATTTACTCAGCTATCAAGCATTTTTATGTTCCTCATCATCATTCTCCAAATAGGAATCTGGCTCAGGATTTGGCTTGGTAAAAAGCACTTTAAAGAAAAAGAATCCCGTAATTAGTATGATGGAGATTTCAGTAACCAACATCATTGTCATTCCACTTGAACTCATATTATAATTTTTTTAATTTACGATTTTTACTAGCTAAGAATACCATATATGCAATTGCGAGCCATAAAACTAGAAGAAAAACACGGCTAATATTTTTATACAACATTGTTTTTTCTTCTTCTTCAATTGTTTGTTTTACCAAACTCTTATTATCCTTCAATTTCAATAAGGCTCTTTGTTTTTTAATTAGCAAGAAAGTAGATACATTTAATTCCTTATTCTTTTCGATTTCAGCATCACTTATTTTTAAATCCAAAAAAGCAACATCAAAATCTTTTTTGCTTTCCAAAGTCTTTTGCTGCTCCACAATTTTCTTTTCAATAGCAACTGGATCACTAAAAAAGGCAATTTTTTCATAAGATGCTTTATGTGTTACAGTATCTCTAATCCCTGGAAAACTGGCAAAAAACACCCATCCTAATAAAAGCGGAGTAATAAACTTGATTATAAATTTAAAAATTATTGGGACCTTAATATCAGCTCCATCCGTAATCTCTTTCCATCCTTTTGAAATTCCGAAAATCCAAGAAAAAAGAATTATTTCCACAAAGGCAAAGAAAACGAGAGAAACGGTTCCAGCCCAATAATCGTATTCATCAAAAACTCCATTGTTAAAGAATAACACTGTTGGAAGTCCTAGTAATAAAACGGCGAAACCAAACATCCAAGCTGCATTTTTTTCCTTCCAGCCAAATTCATCCTTTAAGAATCCCATTACAGGAGTACCCATTGCTAAAGAAGAAGTTACACCTGCAAAAAACAGCAAACCAAACCATGCTACACCAGCAAAAACACCAAGCACACCACCCCATTGCTCAAATAAATAAGGAAGAGTTTTGAAACCTAATCCTAATCCACCGCCTTCAGCCATTAAATCTTTCAATCCATCAATTCCTAAATAACCAACAGAAATCGGAATAAGAATTGCTGAACCTAAAACCACCTCTACAAAACCGTTCATCCAGCCTGCAGACATCGCATTTAAAGCAATGTCATCTTTACTTCTTACGTAAGAAGCATAACATTGAATGGAACCCATTCCAATAGATAAGGTGAAAAATATTTGTCCTGCAGCAGCTAACCACACTTTAGGTTCCCAAATGGTATCAAATTTTGGTGTCCATAAGAAATCAAGGCCTTTCAAACCATCGAAAATTGCACCATTCTCACCAGCCTGAATCGTTACTGCTTTGTATGCTAAAAATGCTCCAAAGATTAATAGTAAAGGCATCCCTATTTTGGCAGCCTTCTCTACTCCCCCACTTAAACCACGAGATAAAATCCAAGTATTCAACAATAAACAAACTACCCAAAAAATTAAAGGTTCAAGTGGACTTTTTAAACCAACATAATCATTGAAAAATCCGGCAACTTGTCCTTGTGACTGACCTCCAAAAGTATCCGCTACAGAATGCCAAACGTAAGATAAAGTCCATGATTCAAGGTAGCAATAATATGCAGCAACAGCAAGATTTGTAAAAATTCCAAAAACACCAATGTATTTCCAAATTTTACGCTTGTCCATTGAATCTAAAATAAAAGGCGTGGAGTGGTGACCAAATTTACCACCAAATCTTCCGACTGACCATTCAACGAATAAAAGTGGAATCCCCATCAAAAGAAAACAAACCAAATAAGGAATTATGAATGCTCCACCACCATTTTCAATCGCTTGAACAGGGAACCTTAAAAAATTACCCAAACCAACAGCATTTCCAGCCATTGCCAAAATTAAACCTACCCTAGAGCCCCATCCGGCAGAAGAAGAATTTGACATATTTTAAAATTTTCGACCAAAATACATATATTTTTTGAGACCAAGAAACTAAAAAATAAAAAAGCTATAAAATTACAACATGTCATCTGTCAAAATGTCACAAAAACAAAACATGATATGATTAAATTCTGACAAAAATGATTGATTAGTTGAATGGCATAATTTTCGACAGAAACGAGTACAAACAATTAAATTTTTACATACAATGTCAACATTATTAAAACCTTTGGCGGATCGCGTTCTTATTGAGCCAGCGCCAGCAGAAGTAAAAACAGCAAGTGGATTAATTATTCCAGACACTGCAAAAGAAAAACCTCTAAAAGGAACTGTAGTTGCTGTTGGAAGTGGGAAAAAAGATGAGCCAATGACAGTTAAAGTTGGTGATTCTGTAATTTATGGTCAATATTCAGGTACTGAAATCAAAATCGAATCAAAAAATTATTTGATTATGAAGGAATCTGATATTTATGGAATTTTATCTTAACATAGATATTAGGATATTAAGATTTTAGGACTCCAAGTCTAGTTTGGTCTTAAACATCTTAAAATCTTGACATCTTAAAGTCAAAAAATCTAATAATCTAAAAATCCAATAATCTAAATAAAAATGGCAAAAGAAATATATTTCGACGTAGAAGCGAGAGAAAAATTAAAAAAAGGAGTTGACGCATTAGCAAATGCAGTAAAAGTAACATTAGGTCCAAAAGGAAGAAATGTGGTAATCGGAAAAAAATTCGGTGCACCGCAAATCACTAAAGATGGTGTTACTGTAGCAAAAGAAATTGAATTGAAAGACCCAATTGAAAATATGGGTGCTCAAATGGTAAAAGAAGTTGCTTCAAAAACTGCTGATATTGCAGGAGACGGAACAACAACCGCTACAGTTTTGGCTCAAGCCATTGTATCTGCAGGAATGAAAAATGTTGCTGCTGGAGCAAATCCAATGGATTTAAAAAGAGGAATCGACAAAGCGGTAACAGCAATTGTTGCGAACTTGAAAACAATTTCAAAAGAAGTTGGATCTGATAACGACAAAATCAAACAAATTGCATCTATTTCTGCAAACAACGATGAAACAATTGGTTCATTAATCGCAGAAGCAATGAAGGTTGTTGGAAATGATGGTGTGATCACTGTTGAAGAAGCGAAAGGAACTGAAACAGAAGTTAAAACTGTAGAAGGAATGCAATTTGACAGAGGATATTTGTCTCCATATTTCGTGACAAACACGGAAAAAATGGTAACAGAAATGGAAAATCCATTGATCTTGATTTATGAGAAAAAAATCTCAAATATGAAAGAATTGTTACCAATTTTGGAACCAGTAGTTCAATCAGGAAAAGCATTGTTAATTATTGCTGAAGATTTAGATGGAGAAGCACTTGCAACTTTAGTTGTGAATAGAATTCGTGGTTCACTGAAAATTGCAGCTGTTAAGGCTCCAGGATTTGGCGATAGAAGAAAAGCTATGTTGGAAGATATCGCAATTTTGACTGGTGCTCAAGTAATTTCTGAAGAAAGAGGTTACACTTTAGAAGGTGCAACTTTGGATATGTTGGGAACAGCAGAGAAAATTGAAATCGATAAAGACAACACAACAATCATAAATGGTGCAGGTAAAAAAGAAGACATTGCTTCTCGAGTGAACCAAATTAAAGCACAAATTGAATCAACTACATCTGATTACGACAAAGAGAAATT
>CAZHLZ010000212.1:0-6845 GCA_964532475.1 uncultured Chitinophaga sp. | reverse complement strand
ATTCGTTTGGATAGTTATTATTACCAACCTTTTAAGGAATTGGTTGTATTTGATGATGGAAGCTTTGGGTATTCTTCTCTATTTAAAGGGGAAACTTTTTTGCACTCACTTTCAGCAATCTATCATAGCCCAATTGGTCCACTAAGAACAAGCTTTAACTTTTTCCCGAAGCAAACGAATCCGATTTCTTTTCAAATAAGTTACGGATTTTTGTTGTTTAATGAACGAGCAATTAGGTAATAGTCTATTAAGATTAACTCAATTGACGCATTAAATCATCAAATGCAGATCTTAATTCTGCCAAATCTTGTTCTAATTTAACAATTCTTTCTTCGTGATTTAAAGATGAACTTGGTAAAGAATCGGACTCAAAATTTTCTGGTTCAGGAGCAAAGCAGTGAAAATATCTTGCTTCTTTTTGTCCCGCTTTTTTAGGTAATAATTTTACAAATGGAATTTCATAAGAAGCTAGTGCCTCTAGTGTTTCCTGCACTTCTTGTAAGGAATCAAATTCATGTAATCTACCTGAATTGGAATTAATTTCACCTGCCGTTAAAGGTCCTCGTAAAAAAAGCAAACACAAAACGCTTGTTTCTGCTGGATCCAATGGATATTTTACAGCCAAAGTATGTCTATATTTCAAGGCACGACTTCCACCACCAATAACATTCGCAGAAAGTTGTTTTTTCTTGAGTGAATCCAAGGCTAAAACAACTGTTTCTTCGTCATACTCAACCACTGGATTTCGAGAAGATTTTTGATTACAAGCTGTAACAATAGAATTCATTGTCATCGGATAATAATCAGGAGTAGTTTTAATTTTTTGAAGCATTGCCCATAAAACTCTTATTTCTTCAGGACTTAATTGTGTTAATTGATTTTCCATATTTTATCAGCTTAAATGAAAAAATTCTACAAACCTAGCAATTTGTTTTGCATTACCAAGCACAAATAACTTAGAATGTGGGCAAACAACAATATTTGAATCGGGATTAATGATGTATTCTCCTTCAGGAGATTTATATCCAATAATTGTAACTCCTGTTATTTTGTTTCCTTCAAGCTCCTTAATTGTTTTATTTTGAAACTCCTTTGGTAATTCACTAAAATCAATAGACTTAATATTAATTCCATCTAATCCTTCTGCTTTTATGTTTTCCATAAATTCCATAACGTCTGGATTTGAAACAAGAGCTGCAATGTGGGAACCTCCAATAACATCTGGCATAATTACATTATTTGCACCTGCTCTTTTTAATTTTGAGATTGCGTGTTGATTAGATGCCCTCGCAAGCACCATTATGTCTTTTCTTAGCTCTTTAACAGCTAAAATAGCATACAAATTATCTGCATCTTTTGGTAGACAGGCAATGAAAGCACGAGCTTTTTGTAATTTCGCTAATTCAATGATTTCATCTTGGCTGGCATCACCTTCAATAAATAAGACTTGATCATTTTGATTTTTCTCAATAATTTCACGAGAATTTTCAATTACAACCACTTGAATTTTATGGGCAATAAAATCTTCAGCAACTTGTTTGCCTACTCTTCCATAACCACAAATAATAACGTGATTTTCCATACGTCCTAATTGTTTAATTTGTCTATAATTTTTGATGTAAATTCGGTATTCTCCGCTGGCAATGTAATGAGTTAAATTGGAAATAGCATAGGCAATTGTTCCAACACTGAAAAAAATCAAAAACATTGTAAAAACTCATCCAGCAGTACTTAACTCATGTACTTCCAAAAAACCAACAGTGGCAGTGGTGATTACTGTCATGTAAAGTGAATCGAAAACTGACCAACCTGCAATCAAAACATAACCAATTGTTCCAATGCTTAATCCAGAGAAAATAATTCCAACTAAGATTAATACTTTGTAAAGAAATCTGTTATTGTCCTTCATGATTTACAATTCCCAAATACTTGTTCTTCTTTTTCTTTGAAACTTAAAAAAATGTTTGTGCTCTAAAATCCAAGCCATCCCAAGATACACAAAAAGGGGTGTTCCAAAAGTTAAAAATGATGCATAAATAAACCCAAGCTTTACTTTGGAAGAATTAATTCCCAATTTTCTTGCCCACCATTCGCATACACCGTAGGAGCGCATTTCGAAGAAAAAAACTATTTTTTGTATTGTTCTCAACTTAATTCTTTTGGTTTAAAATGGAATATCCAATTTTACAAGTTAAACACTTTTTATGCATACAAAGTTCGTTTTTTAATTCCAATAATCCTTGACTTTCAAAAGAACTTTTACAAGAAATGTTTAAATTTTTCCATTTAGTTATAATCTGATTGTTTTCGCCCTTGATATTTTGTAAGATTGTGATGCAATTTTCTTTTAATTCATTGTTATTTTCATGTTCAAATTTCCACCACAAAATTGGAATAATCGCATTAATTAATATATTATTACGGAAATCTATTGAAAATTTCATTTTATCACAGATGGAAAAAATTTCCGAAAGGGATAAATCATGAATTCTAAAAAAATCTTTTTCGAAACAAAATGCGGAAAACTGTTTCAATTTAACTGGTGGAAAAGCTGCTGGACGTAATCCTTTAAATTTCCATGTATGCAATTCCATTTCAGAATAATTGTTCTTGATTTTTTGAAATTTCCACTCCAATTCTTTTTCTATAAGATTAAATTTCTCAGCTTTCTGAAAAAATCCGGCCAAACCAAAAAGAATTATTTCTGCATCCGAAGGAGAATTTCTCCACAAGCTAGTAAGTTTGATTTTAGTCGTTAATTCAATCATCGGGAAACTATTGACCTTCATGCCAAAAGCTTTAGCATAAATTTCAAAATAAAATTGCAAGGCATCTTGTTGAAGTTCTTCAAAACGTTTATCTAAGATTTTATTTTTTCGAATCAAACGATCAATAAGTGAATTTTCAATTTGATTTCCAATAACTTCAATTGGAACATGTCTTAATTGATTTTGACAAGGAATCCAATTATCACTTTGAATTAAGGTCGCATATTTTTTTTCATGATCCTGATCGATAAAATTTTTTATTTCAAGGCAAGGAATTTTATAGTCTTTGATAAATACGTCTTTATCATTATTGAAAACAACATGCAAAATCACATTATCATACGCTTTATCATGTTGATGTTTATGGACATACCAATCCGAGGCGTTTATATGTATTTCTATATTTCCATTTAGCACCACCTCATCAATTTTTATGCTTCCATTAAAAAAATCTGGACCAGCATCATGATTGTGCCAACCGGTTTTTAAAATTTGAATTGATCTTCCATCAACTAGCTTAAGTTGGTGCATTGGCAATCTTTTTAGACGCCAAATTGCGTGTAGGTATTCTTCTTTCATTTAGGTTTATTTTGTAAAAGTTGAATTAAAGTTATAAAATTTTTATGAATGTGAAAAACATTTTTAAATTATTTTCAGCAAAGAAATTCAATGAATTTAAGACTTATTGAAAAATCAAAATAAATAATCGATTTCAATTTTAAATTTTTTTTATTAAAATTTGTTAAAACTTCTAATTTAATTCTGTACATTTGTGGTAAAATATTAATAAAATCAAAAACATGAAAAAACTATTTATTTTGATGTTAGTTCTAATCGGACTTTCTTCTACTGCGAAAGCACAACAGTACATCGTTTATGATGGAAGTACATTTTCAATTATGTTTAAGTGTAATACTGCAAACACAAAAGTATTGGATGTACAATTCAGTTCTAAAGACAAAGCTACGGGTGAATGGAAATGGAACGTTTTTACCGTAACTGATTACTATGATTTCGAAGACACACAAGTTGGTGGATTCATTTTTGATGTAGTTGACGGTGTTGGAAAAAAATTCGCTGTTGATTACTACAGAGATGAAAACTACGTAATGGTTCACGCAATTAAAGCTGACGGAAGTTACGGTACAGAGTGGAAATGTACTTTAAGAGAATAAAATTAAGTTAACTAATTATTAAAGGCAGGATGAAAATTCTGCCTTTTTTTGTATATTTTAAATAACTTATTTCAAGCATTTAAAATAATCAAAGGGTTCTAAGCACTCATTGCATTGGTATTGTGCTTTGCAAGCTGTACTTCCAAATTGACTCACCATTCGGGTGTTTTTTGTGTTGCATCTCGGACAGGTAACCTTTGTTGGTTCGGCAAATAAAACACTTTTGTCTATTTCGTGTTCAGGAGGCGCGATTCCGTATTCTTTCAATTTAACTCTTCCATTTTCTGAAATCCAATCGGTTGACCATGCTGGTGAAAGCGTATATTTGATTTCAACTTCAATGATATGTTTTAACAATGCTTTGATGTCGTCTTCAATGACTTGCATAGCTGGACATCCACTGTAAGTTGGAGTAATTGTAATTATTGCTTTTTCGTTTTCAAACTCAATGGTGCGAACAACTCCCAAATCAATAATGGTTAAAACAGGAATTTCTGGATCAGAAATCTGTTCTAATAAATCCCAAATTTCTTTTTCTGTTACCATTCCATTCCAGGATAAGCGCGCTGCATGAACTGCATTTCTGTTAATAAATATCCTAAATGCTCAGAATGAAATCCAGTGCGACCGCCTTTTTGTTGCCATTTTACTGTAGGTATTTCTAAAGTAGCCTCTGCAAAAATATCGTTTACATAGTTGATCCACTGAGTTTTTATAGGATTTAAATCCACTGCAATATTTTCTTTGATCAAAGCTTCATCTACTTCATCCATGAAGAAAATTTCTTCTGTAAATCTCCATAGATCATTTACGGCATTTTGAACACGTTCATGTGATTCATCTGTTCCATCTCCCAAACGAATCATCCATTCAGATGAATGTTTTAAGTGATATTTTGTTTCCTTCAAAGATTTCTCTGCAATAGCAGCCAATTGTGCATCAGCTGATGAACACAAGGCTTCGAAAAAGAATTTTCTGAAAACATCAAAGTAAAATTGACGCGTAATTGTGTAGCCAAAATCTTCATTTTTTTGTTCAACTAAAAGTAGATTTTTAAACTCACGTTCGTAACGTAAAAAAGCTAAATCATCAGCTGTACGAGCTTTACCTTCTACTTCCGCAGCATATTCTAAAAAATTTGTAGCTTGTCCAACTAAATCCAAAGCGATATTTGTTAAGGCAATATCTTCCTCCAGGATTGGACCATGACCACACCATTCAGAAACCCGATGACCTAAAATTAAGCTGTCATCAGCGATGCGGAGCGTATATTCGAATAAATTGTTTTTAGACGTAAGACTATTTGACATAAGACGTAAGACTATTTAATTATTAATTAGAGATTTTTTAAAACCAGTTATCATTTTTTGCAATGTATTTATTCTTTCTATCAAATCATTAACATCAATGTTAAAAATTTCATTTACAATTATTAACTGGGTTTCGAGCTCGTAAGAGGATGAGATAGCAATATTTAGAAAATGTAAAAGTTCTTTTTCTGAACTTCTCCCAGTTCCCTCAGCAATGTTTGATGGAATAGACACTGCACATCTATTAATCTGAGAAATAAGACCAAATTTTTCCTCACTTGGTAACTCTTTAGTACACAAATAAACTATTTTTGCAAGTTCCATTGAGTTTTTCCAAATATTTAATTCTCTAAAATTATGTTGCATAATTATTGTTTAGGAGAAAATTATTATTGACAACGAAATTTTTTAACTTTGAAAAAAAGTCTTTCGTCTATTGTCTTTCAGTCTTACGTCTCACATCACATGTGCGAAATTCCATCAGGAACGTCATAAAAAGTTGGGTGGCGATACACTTTTGAATCAGCTGGTTCAAACAATGAATCTGCTTCTTTTGGGTCTGATGCAGTAATCAATTTAGATTCGATAACCCAAATGCTAACTCCTTCACTTCTTCTCGTGTAAACATCACGGGCGTTTTCGATTGCCATTTCTGCATCTGCAGCACGCAAACTACCAACGTGTTTGTGATTTAATCCTTGTTTACTTCTAATAAACACCTCAAAAAGAGGCCATTCTTTGTTACTCATAAAATTCTATTAAAATCTTTTGTATTTTATTTTGAGTCTTTCGTTTTAAACTAAGCTCTCTTCAATTTTCTTTTTTCTGCATGTGCCATAGCTGCTTCACGAACCCAAGCACCATTTTCTTTTGCTTTACGGCGAGCATCAACTCGTTCTTTGTTACAAGGCCCATGACCAGCAACAACTTGATAAAACTCTTCCCAGTTAATTGCCCCAAAATCATAAGATTGGCGTTCTTCGTTCCATTTCAAGTCTTTGTCTGGAATGGTTAAACCAACTAATTCCGCTTGTTTTACTGTGATATCAACAAAAGTTTGACGCAATTCATCGTTTGTAGAGCGTTTGATTTTCCATTTCATCGACAAAGCTGAATTCGGTGAATTATCATCATTTGGACCAAACATCATCAAAGCTGGCCACCAAAAACGATTTAATGAATCTTGCACCATTGCTTTTTGCTCTGGCGTTCCATTAGCTAATTTGGCAACAATCTCAAAACCTTGACGTTGGTGAAAAGATTCTTCCTTACAGACACGCACCATTGCACGCGCATAAGGACCATAAGAACAGCGACACAAAGGAACTTGATTCATGATCGCAGCACCATCAACTAACCAGCCTATTGTTCCCATATCCGCCCAAGAAAGAGTTGGGTAATTGAATATCGATGAATATTTTGCTTTTCCAGAATGTAAATCGTCAATAGTAGCTTCACGGTCGGCGCCCAATGTCTCGGCAGCTGAATATAAATACAATCCATGACCAGCTTCATCTTGAACTTTCGCTAATAAAACTGCTTTTCGACGTAAATTTGGAGCACGAGTAATCCAATTTCCTTCAGGTAACATT
>CAZHLZ010000211.1:0-6869 GCA_964532475.1 uncultured Chitinophaga sp. | reverse complement strand
ACAGGATTTCCAACGAGTTGTTAAATACTGAAAAACTTAATAAAATAAATGAAATAAACGATCGGCTGCATCAACTTGAAAGTCAGCGCATTATTGATGTGAAGAATAATAAAATTGAACAACAAAAGAAATATAACGATCAAGTGAAATCGAAAAGTAAGATTTTAAGTTTGTTTTTAATTTTTGCTATACTTTCAATTTTTATTATTGCTTATGTTTTTGTTCGAACGAAAAAGTTAAATAAAATAATAAGACGACAAAAAAACTTGGTGGAAGAAAAAAATCAAGAAATTTTGGATTCCATTACTTATGCCAAAAGAATTCAATCGGCAATTTTACCGCAACCAAAGCTTGTAAAGGAATATTTTAAAGATTCTTTTATTTTATACAAGCCAAAAGACATTGTAGCGGGAGATTTTTATTGGTTTGAGCTTATTGATAATTTGGTGTTTTTTGCAGCTGCTGATTGCACTGGACATGGAGTTCCTGGAGCGATGGTTTCTGTGGTTTGTCATAATGCTTTAAATAGAAGTGTAAAGGAGTTTTCTTTAAAAAATCCGGCATTGATTCTTGATAAAACCAGAGAGATTGTAATTGCAGAATTTGAAAAATCAGAAGAGGATGTAAAAGATGGAATGGATATATCTTTATGTGTTTTAAATAAAAATACAAATCTCTTAAGTTGGGCTGGTGCCCACAATCCACTTTGGATATTGAGAAATACTTCAAGATTTTCTTCAGACACTGAGGCTTTCGAATCGAACGCGGAAATTATTGAATATAAGGCGGATAAGCAGCCAATCGGTAAATTCTCCTTTGCTAAGGCTTTTTCAAATCATGAAATTCAACTTCTTGAAAACGATATTATATACATTTTCACGGATGGTTTCCAAGATCAATTTGGGGGTGAAAAAGGAAAAAAATACAAAGTTTCACAACTTCGAGAATTATTACTCAGTATTTCTAGTAAAAATTTAGAAGAACAAAAAAAAATCATAAACCAAAATTTTGAAACCTGGAAAGGCAAGCTCGATCAAGTAGATGATGTCTGTTTAATGGCTGTCAAAATATAAGTAAATCAATCAATCTATCAACCAATAACTACAAACCACCAACTCCTAACTCCTAGTTCCTGACTCCTAAATCCTAACTCCTAAATCCTAACTCCTAATTCCTAACTCCTAATTCCTAACTCCTAACTCCCAACCACTAATTCCTAAATCCTAGTTCCTAAATCCTAACCGAATCACCAAACCTTAACTTCTCGACTCAATACCAAAACTTTACAAGCATTAGATATCTTTTGGCTTACCACATAATTTCCTTTCTCTTTGTAACAATGTTTTGGGTTTTCTTCACTAGAAATATGTCCATCCCCAAAATCCCATTCAATCCAAGTGGCATTTTTTGATCGATTAACCAATTCTAAACTGTCATTTTGTAGAATCAAATCAAAGCCAACTTCCAATTTGGTGTTTTTTTCGATGTTCCTCCATTGATTTAAATTATTTAATACAACCTGTGAGGCATTTGATTCAATAATTAGTCTTACAGCTTGTTCCACTTGAACTTGACTTGCATTTCCAATCGGACTTTCTTGAAAAATTGTAGCATAATGAGTACAGGCAGATAAGTAGGAGCCGTATAAGCTTGGATGTTGATTATCTGGATCATAAAGATTAATCCCAGAATAATTGGTTCTAATTGTTTTCCATACTTCTCCAACAGGTGAAACACGGGCATCTAATAAATCCGCGAAGCGTAAATACTGATTTTTTACACGATATTGCATGGAATCATAACTTGAAATTGGCGCCCATTTCGGATTTCCGTTTTTATAAGCCCATGTCATGTAAACAATTACTTGCGTACATGGATTGTTTTCACGAATACTGTCAACTATTTTTTGTGCAAAAGGAAGCGAATTTTTGTCCACCTTTGATTCTGGTTGTGCCAATTCATTGCTGTGTCCTTGAATGATTACATAATCCCATTTTCTGGACTTAATGGTTGAAAATGTTTCAGGTCGAGAGGCATGATATTCAAAATTTTTCCCACCTTCCACAACGGTGTCAACAAAGATTTTTTTCCCCTTACTTTCAGCAATGTCCTTGAAAATAAACGGCATATTATTCATAAACGTAAAACTATTTCCAATAAATAAAACGGAGGTTTCCTCTTGTGCAAATGTTGTATTCATGAATGTTAATAAGAGAATTAATTGTATAATTTTCATAATCATTTTTTAACAAAATTACTTAACTTTTTTTAATCAGTAGATATTCTTAGGTCGCAGAACTGAAATTGCCGTTCATATAATTTATTAAAACTTTTTTATCACGTATCTATTTTTTACTTATTTTTGTCTTTCAAGCTAAAGAAAGTCAATTTTTTGACTAAAAAAAATTATAGATGACAAATATTTTTATCGCCAATTTGGACTGGGAAATCACTTCTGAGGATTTAACAGTAACATTTTCTTCCTTTGGAAAAGTAGCCTATGCTCATGTTGTATTTGATAACAAAACCAAAAGGTCTAAAGGCTTTGGGTATGTTGAAATGGAAAGTGCAGATGAAGCGATTAATGCAATTCAAGCGCTGAATGGGATGGAAATCAATGGCAGAATACTTGATGTGAAAATTGCCTCACCAAAAAGTAATCGTCCTGCAAAAAAACCGGTAGACATCACTGAAAAACGATTCCAAAGACCATTCACGGCTAAATCTAACGACAAACCTTACAAAAAACCTTACGACCCAAATTACAAAAAACGAAACGATTAGTATTAAATCCAATAATCCAACAATCCAACAATCCAATAATCCAATAATCCAATAATCAAAATGGAAACAGCTGTTAATCAAGGTTACGTCAATCATAAAATTAATGAAAAAGGAATCGCAACAATTGAATTTGGTCATCCTTTGAGTAATTCACTTCCAGGGAAAATTTTAAATCTTTTGGCTGATACGATCACTGATTTAGGAAATAACGATGAGGTAAAAGTTATTGTTTTAACTTCTGCTGGTGAAAAAGCTTTTTGTGCGGGTGCAAGTTTTGATGAATTAATTTCAATCAAAGATTTAGAAACAGGAAAAAAATTCTTTTCAGGTTTTGCCAATGTAATTAATGCATGCAGAAAGTGTCCTAAATTTATTTTAGGAAGAGTACAAGGAAAAGCCGTTGGCGGTGGCGTAGGGATGGCCTCAGCTGTTGACTATTGTTTTGCTTCCAAATATGCAGATGTAAAATTATCAGAATTAGCCGTTGGAATCGGACCTTTTGTTGTTGGACCAGCAGTTGAACGTAAAATCGGACTTTCCGCAATGAGTGAATTGGCAATCAATGCCACAGAATGGAGATCAGCAGATTGGGCAATGAAAAAAGGACTTTACACCGATGTTTACGATGAAGTAAGCGAAATGGACGAAGCAATTGATGCCTTAGCAAATACACTTGCCAATTCAAATCCCGAAGCAATGAAAATGTTAAAAGAAGTTTTCTGGCAAGGAACCGAAAATTGGGATACTTTACTTCTTGAACGTGCTGGAATGTCAGGAAAATTAGTTCTTTCAGAGTTTACGGTCAATGCGATTAATAAGTTTAAGAAGAATTGATGGAGAAAAATTTGGGTAAAATAATAAAACTTAATAAATGGTTTTATCTTCCACCTTTTGCCTTATATTTTTTTTCAATTAGCCCTCTCAAAGAGATTTTTATCTTCCTTGCTTATCTATTAGTAATGCTTTGGTTATATGCGGTTTCGATTTGTGGACAAATTCAATTGCAAAAGGAAAATATTACTGGACATAATATAAAAAGTTTTAAAAGAATTTTTTTAAGGGTTCCACTTTTGGTTTTATTTAACATTTTTTTTGGAGGAAAATTACTTGATTTTGAAACAATTGGAGTGTCTCTTTTTACATTATTAGTTTTATTGACAATTTTTTCTGTCTTTTATTTATACTATTTTGTTGCATGGACAATAACTTCACTTGAAAAAAAAAGACCAGTCAAACTTATGGAATGTCAAAATAATTTTTTCCTAATTGGACTTTTAGGCCTTGGTGTTTTTTTCTTACAAACGAAAATTCAACGCTTACTTTATCCTGAATTAAATTAATTGGGTTAACAATTTTAAGGTACAAAATGATGCCGTAGGTATCAAATATTTATAACGACGGATGAAGTCCGTCGTAAAGCACATGAATAAGATTGTTTTTGGCATGTGTTTTTGCGGTTATTGAGCCTGTCGAAATAAAAACCATGACGAAAACCTTTAAAATTAATAACTCGAGAAAATAAATGGGTAATTCAAAAGATTTAAAATAATTTTTTCCTAATTGGACTTTTGGGCCTTGGTGTTTTTTTCTTATAACCGAAAATTCAACGCTTACTTTATCCTGAATTAAATGGTTAGTACCTGAAAATCGTAAAAATAAAAAAAGCAGTTCAAATTATCTGCGAGAATCAGCGTACTTTTCTTCTTCAAATCTGCGGGAAAATCACTTTTCACTAAAATCCATAGACCTATCAAATTTTCAAGCTTTCAATTCAAGTATCCTAAAATAATTAAGATCTTAGCTTCCAAAATTGCTTCTTTCCAAAAAACTCCTCATAAACACTTGTTTAATAAAAAATAGTTTCTTAACTTTGCACCCCCAAATTAGGGGAATTGTCTTATTTAATAAATAAAAAAGTGGATACATTAAGTTACAAAACCGTTTCTGCTAACAAAGAAAACTCTGGAAAGAAGTGGTTGTTAGTAGATGCTGAAGGCCAAACAGTTGGTCGTTTAGCGAGCAAGGTGGCGAAGTTAATTCGTGGTAAACACAAAACAAACTTTACGCCTCACGCAGATTGCGGAGATAATGTAATTATTATCAATGCAGAAAAAGTTTCTTTCTCAGGAACTAAATTAGTAAACAAAGAGTACATTCGTTACACAGGCTACCCAGGTGGTCAAAAATCGTTGACTGCTCAAGAGATTTTACAAAAACACCCACAACGTTTGATTGAAAAAGCGGTGAAAGGAATGTTGCCAAAAAACACTTTAGGTCGTAACTTGTTTACAAACCTTAAAGTTTATGTTGGTACTGAACACAAACAAGAGGCTCAAAAGCCTGAAGTTATTAACCTTGATTCATTCAAATAAGTATGGAAATTATTAACACATTAGGAAGAAGAAAAACTTCAGTTGCTCGTGTTTACCTTAAAAAAGGTACGGGTAGCGTGACCTTAAATAAAAAAGACTACAAAGAGTTCTTTCCGGTTGCAATGCTTCAATCTAAAATTCAACAACCTTTTAACTTAACTGAAACTTCTGGTCAATATGACGTAGTTGTGAATGTTATGGGTGGTGGAATCAACGGACAAGCAGAAGCAATTCGTTTAGGGATTTCTAGAGCTTTAGTAAAAATTAACGAAGAAATGAAACCAGCACTTAAAGCAGAAGGTTTGATGACTCGTGATCCAAGAATGGTTGAACGTAAAAAACCAGGACAACCGAAAGCTCGTAAGAAATTTCAGTTCTCTAAACGTTAATATTGTATTTCAATATTTAACACAAAAATTGACAAGTTTAGTATCCAAGCGTCAGAGTACACGTTCAATAGTAAAAGTCTTAAGTCTTTCATCTTAATGTCTTTTGTCTATTACAAAACTCCCTCTTTCCGCTGATTACTAAAGGAACGTAAACAATAAAAAAAAATTAAAATGTCAAAATTAACTTTTCAAGAATTATTAGATGCTGGTGTTCACTTCGGACATCAAAAAAGAAAGTGGAATCCAGCTATGGCTCCATATATCTTTGGTGAGAAAAAAGGTATCCACGTAATTGACCTTAATAAGACAATTGCTCACCTAGATCAAGCTTGTGCTGCGATGACGCAAATTGCTAAATCTGGAAAAAAAGTATTGTTTGTTGCTACAAAAAAACAAGCAAAAGAAATCGTTTCTGAAAGAGTGAAAGCAGTAAATATGCCTTTCGTTACAGAACGTTGGACAGGTGGTATGTTAACTAACTTCCAAACAACTCGTAAGTCTATCCGTAAAATGGCGTCTATCGACAAAATGAAAACTGATGGTACTTGGGAGACACTTTCTAAAAGAGAACGTTTGTTCAAAACTCGTCAAAGAGAAAAACTAGAGAAAAACTTTGGTTCTATCGTTGATATGTCTCGTCAACCTTCTGCTATTTTCTTAGTAGATATCTTGAAAGAAAACATCGCTTTAAACGAAGCAAAAAGATTAAATATCCCAGTTTTTGCTATTGTGGATACAAATACAAACCCAAAATTAGTTGATTTCCCAATCCCAGCTAACGATGATGCAACAAAATCTATTGCTATCATTTTAGATCAAATTTGTGGAGCTATCAAAAATGGTTTGGAAGATAGAAAAAATAGCAAAGATAAAGTTGCTGACAAAGAAGAAGTAGCTGCTGATGCTGTTGCTGAAACGGTTGCAACAGAAGAAGAAAAATCAAACGATTAATAAACAAGACTTAATGACATTAGATAAAAGACATTAGACTTCAAATTCCTTTTTAATTTAGGATTATACCAATCTAACGTCTTTTGTCTTACGTCTTTTGTCTCAAAAAAAAATAAAAAAATGGCAATTACAGCTTCAGATGTAAATAAATTACGTCAACAAACTGGTGCAGGAATGATGGACTGCAAAAATGCATTAGTAGAATCTAATGGTGATTTTGAACAAGCAATCGACATCCTACGTAAAAAAGGTCAAAAAATTGCTGCTAAACGTGGTGATAACGAAGCAAAAGAAGGAATCATTTTTGCTCAAGCTTCTGCTGATGGGAAACAAGGTGTTATTTTAGCATTAAACTGCGAGACTGATTTCGTTG
>CAZHLZ010000210.1:3341-6933 GCA_964532475.1 uncultured Chitinophaga sp. | reverse complement strand
AAGTTTTTTGCTCTAACAAACGTGCGTCGTTTCCATAAGAATCTTGTACCAAGTTAGCTCCGAAATCATCGTCACCATCAATTGCTACTAATCCTGGCTCAGGAGCATTAGCTGTTAAATTGTTACCGTAAGAATAAGTGTCTTTGTTTCCACCTACCATGAAACCTAATTCACCACCGTAAAAACCTTGTAAACGTGTAGTTCCTTTTCTCCATTCTAAACCACCTGCTAGTCCAAAATTAGAGAAAGAAGATTTCATTGAGTTTTCCTTCGTAGGGTGAATTGCTGGATAAACAATAAAAGTATTGTCAACAGCTCTATCAGCAACAATTCTAGTGTCAGTCATTGAACCAAATCCAATTCTTAACGCACCTCTATAAGCCATTTTCTCTTCAACAAAATACTTTCCAATGATTGTGTTGTTTGAAGTAGCATAGTTCCAGTTTGGAGCAACATTCAATCCATTTCCTCCAATAAAGTTACCGAAGTAATTTAAAAATGGAACTGCATCAATTCCTAAAGCCCATTCCTTAGCTTCTGGCAAATAGTTTTCACCTTTTTTAGATGTTAAATCTTGTGCGAATAATGAACTTGTTAAAGTCAACGCACCAACAAAAATTGATAATTTTTTCATATTTTTAATTTTTTGGTTGTGCGAATTTACGTTTAATATTTTTAATAGTTTCACTTAAAAATTAAAAAATATTAACTTTTTATGGTTTGTAACTATTTTTTAACAAACTAAATCGATATTGTTATCTTTTCCATTTGTCAAGATTTGTAGTCAGCGTAAAAACATTGTTAAAACCAGCAGCTGAATAGGCAATGATACCATAATCAAGACTAAATCTTTTGAAATACATTCCAATTCCAAATGAAAATCCAGCAATTCCAGGTTTCTGACTTACTTTTAATTCTTGTCTTCTATGGTAATCAAAGGCACTCCTTACATGAAAATTTTTAGAAAGAATTAATTCCACTTGATACGTGAAATGTCGTAAGGTTTTTTCGCCTAATCCAGGCAATTTCACAGGAATGGTGTCTCCAGTTAAAGCATCAATTGTTGGTTTGGCATTTGGATCAGCATAGGTCAAATCAAATTTATTTAAATGATGAATTAACAATGTAAATCTGAAAGGCGCATGTTTGACTTTGTGTGCAATCGCAAATTGAAACTCTGTAGGCAATGAAGCTCGATTATCTTTCGTAATAGATTTGAATTGATAACCAGCATTTTTAACAAGGGCAGTCATAGTTAAGTTTTTTTCTTTTAATTCGTATGTTCCTGCCAAATCCACAGACATTCCAAATGCTGAATTTGCCTCATATTGTGAGTAAATTAAATTCAAATTTGCTCCAACAGAAATTAATGGATTTATTTGTTTCGCGATTCCAGTGCCTAAAATAAAATCCCCAGCATAGAATTGTCCAATTTGCTGTCCCGACTCGTCATAGCGATCCATATTCCCATAATTCACATATCGAAGTGATGTCAAGGAGTGAATTTTGGAAAAAGTTCTTGCATAAGTTAACATTCCATAATTTATTCCACTTGCCAAAAACGCCTGATTAAATCCCAGATGTTTGTGCATTTGCTCGTTAATCAGAGAAGGATTTTGAACGGCTAAATTTAAATCTTGATCTTTGGAACTAATAAAATCATTTCCTAATGCTGCTGAACGAGCACTGAAAGGTAAATCTAACACCGAAAAACTTGTTTCTCCTCCAGTTTGTGATAGGAGAAAAGGACTAAATCCCAATATGAATAAAAAATGAATGTATTTCATGCAGTAACAAACGTGTTTATTTGAATTTTATTTTAGATTTAGTAGTTTAATATTTTTATTTTTTTGTGCGAAACTTAGAATTCCACTCACAATTCATAATTTATTATTCATAATTAATCATTGATAATTCATCATTCATCATTTATAATTCAATAATTCATAACTCCACTAGTCTTTCCCAAAAGAATGAATATCATTGTGAGTTTCCTCGATTTTATCTTTTACTTTTTTGATTGTTTGAGTTAGAAGAAAAATATCCTGTGTTGCATTCTGCTTGATCCAGTTCCATGCTTCTTGCTCATTTTCAACTGCCATTGCTATAAAATACAATAATTCAAAATTATTTGCAAGCAACCATTTTTGTGCTTTCGAATCGCCTTCAGCAGCATGAATCATTGCCATTAAGTGTGGATAACCATTTTGCATCAGCCATGTTCGTGCTTCATTTTTTAGATTTATGGCTGCATTCGCAATTACCAATTCCTCATACCCATTTTCATTTAACCAGGTAGCAATTTCAGCGTGACCTTCCAACGCTTTTGCCCATGCAAGAATAACTTTTGGATGGTAATTAATGTTTTTGACCTCCAATTTTTGTATCGGTTCAATGATGGTTTTTTTTTCTTTTTTCTTAAATAAGTTGAACATAGTTAAACGCTAAAAAATAGATAAGAAACCAAAATTGCCACTATTCCGCCAATTACATCACATAGTATACCTGCTCCCGCAGCATAGCGAGAATTGGTGATTTTTACTGAACCAAAATAAACAGCAAGAACATAAAATGTAGTTTCAGTACTTCCCTGAAAGGTTGCTGAAAGATTACTTACAAAAGAATCTGGACCAAAGATTTTCATATTGTCGACCATTAAAGCACGTGCTCCACCACCTGAAAATGGTTTCATAAACATTACTGGAAGTGCATCAATAAATTCTAATGATTTTAAACCTACTGCCATTAATCCATATTTTAATCCACTCATTAAATCTGGAAAGGCGCCAGAAGATCGAAATAAAGCAACAGCTGCCAACATTCCCACCAAAATCGGAATAAGACTTATGGAGGTATTAAATCCTTCTTTTGCACCTTCCAAGAAGGAATCAAAAAGTTGTACTTTATTTTTTAAGGCCAAGAAAAAGAAAAATGCAATGAATAAAAACATCATCGAATTACTGACAATGGACGAAATTACCTTAATTTGCTCCGGATGGGCCTGTAAATAAAGTATAAAACCAACAATTATGGAAGTCATTCCACCCACATAAAGTAAAATGGTTTTGTTAAATAAGTTTATTTTTTGTCGTATTGAAACATAAATTAATCCTCCAATTGTAGCGAAATAAGTTGTAATTAGAATGGGTAAAAATACGGATGCCGGATTTGCCGATCCATTTGCTGCTCTGGTTGCAAGAATTGAAACCGGAATGATTGTCAATCCAGAAGCATTTAATACCAAAAACATTATTTGTGCATTCGTAGCCACTTTTGGGTCGGGGTTTAATTCCTGTAATTCTTTCATGGCTTTTAATCCTGCAGGTGTGGCGGCATTGTCTAAACCAAGCATATTTGAAGAAAAATTCATCATTATGGAACCTACAGCAGGGTGATCTTTTGGTACTTCAGGTAAAAGTTTTGAGAAAAGTGGCGAAATCAATTTTGACATGATTTTTATTTAAGGAGCGCAAAGATAGCAGAAATAGCGGGCTGTCCAACGGTTTAAGCTGGTGCTACTCAATAACCTAATCCTCCATGCTAAAATCCTCCAAAAACTTGGTAGTATAGTTTCCTGAGATATAGCGCTCAT
>CAZHLZ010000210.1:0-3331 GCA_964532475.1 uncultured Chitinophaga sp. | reverse complement strand
ATTTTCATGAATCCCATCCAGAGCGTAATTGTCCCCGTAAGATAAAGTGCTAACTCAAATCCATCTTTTGCTGCCTTGTACAAGGAGTCTGTCATGTGTTGTAAAATGAAGACGTCTTGCCAAAAAATCAATTTTGAAAATCCCATTATGAGGGAAATCACTATCATTCCCATCCAAACTCGATTTAATACCATCGCTTATGAATTATTTGAATTAGTATTAAGACAGGTGTTGAGGAAGTTTTCAATTAAAATATCACCTTGATTTCCTGAAACTTCTGGGTGAAATTGAACACCATATATTTTTTTACTTTCATGCTGCATGGCTTCATTTACGCATGCATCTGAAGTGGCAATAAGTTTAAATCCCTTTGGTATGGAAACACATTCACAATGATCTTCCATCATAGAAAATTCTCTTGGTAAGCGGTCGAAAAGTTCTGAATCTTCCAGACTTTCAATTGTTTGCCAATCTCGGTCTTCCTTTTGTCTTGAAGCTTGAGCACCATGCAATAGAGCAATCATTTGATGACCAAAACAGATTCCTAAAATTGGTTTATCATAGGTTTTTATCCAAGAAAATAAATCAAGGTAGATTTTAGTATCAACTTCTGTTATTAAAATTGGTGCTCCTGAAATAATTATTCCTTTATATTCATTCAAATCCATATCCAGCATGGAGAATAAATCAATGGTTTTGTAATCTTCAACCAAATTGACTGAATCCTCGATATAACGAGTTTTTTGACTTCCGCAGTTGATTATTAGGATCATACATTCAGATTTCTTGCACCTTGGCGAATGATTGTGGCTTCCCCTTCGGTGCAATCTACAACAGTGGAAGGATCTAAATTCCCAAAACCTCCATCAATTACAATCGATACATCTTTAGAAAATCGTTGGTACATTTCATTAGGGTCTGTGAAATATTCCATAATTTCATCTTCATCATCATGCAAAGAAGTTGTGGCTAAAGGATTTCCTAATTCTTCAGTGATTATTTGAAGAATTTTGTTGTTTGGAATTCGAATACCTATTTCTTTTCTGTTTGAATCAAATATTTTTTGAACTTCAGTACTTGCATTTAAAATAAATGTAAATGGTCCAGGAAGATTGTGCTTCAACAATTTGAAAGTAGGTCTGTCTATTGGTTTAGTGTAATTTGAAAGATCACTTAAACTTGAACAAATTATTGAAAATTTTGATTTATTTAATTTTAATCCCTTAAATTTTGCTAATTCTTGGAGCGCTTTTTTATTGTAAAGGTCGCAGCCAACATTGTACACCGAATCCGTTGGGAAAATAATAATATTTCCTTTTTTCAAGGAATGTACAATTTGTTCAATTTTCCTAAAATCGATGTTTTCAGGATTGATTTCAATTAGCATAATACAAATTAATAACCTTCGTAAGTCTTGTAGATATTCGATTTTTTGTCTTTTCCTTTGGTAACTAATGTGTTTTTGTTAAGCAAAGTAACTTCCATTTCTTCTACACGAGTAGTGTCATCAAAATTATGGTGTAAAATTAATTTTTTGTTATCAATAAATTCCCACTGACCTTTACTCCTTTCGGAAATTCTGTTAAATCCCTTTTGGTTAAAACGTGGATCGATAAATGTATCATAAACAACAAAATAACCACCATCCATTAAGGATAAGATAACTTCCGTAGGTTGTGTTTTAAGATCAATTTCTTTGTTTTCTGTACTTTTGTTTTTGTGGGTATTTAGTTTCCACTTTCCAACAATTGGATTATCATTAATTTCCTCTGCAATTTGCTTATTTTTTTGCTCATTATTTGAACAAGAAAAAAGAATAAAAAAAATTAAAATAAATGGTATTGAATTTTTCATTTTATAAAATTAATTAAAAAAATTGTAAAGTACAAAGATAAAAACTATTTTTTCCAAATTTTACAACTTATTGCTTTGTGATCTGAAAAAACTCCTTTTTGTATTTCGAATGAACCCGATTCAAAAATATCACTGTGAAAAATGTAATCAATTCTTCCAGCAGGTATTTTACCTGCATAAGTTACACCGATTCCAGAGGAAGAATTTCGAAATGCATCTATGTATTTTCCATAAAAAAGGTTGTAAATATAGGACATTGGAGTATCATTAAAATCTCCACATAAAATTACTGGATATGGTGATTGCTGCATGTGTTCTAAAACTTTTATCCCCTGATCAGCGCGTTTTTGATAGGCTATTTTTAACCTTTTTAACATCAGTATTGCAGTAGATTTTTGTGCCCCAGCGGCCATTGAATCTCCGAATAATTTATAATCATCTAATTGGAATTTAACCGATTGAAAATGTGAGTTATATATTCTAAATGTGTCTTTGTCTCTCACAATATCTGCAAAAACACAGAAGTTATTTGTTGTTTTTATTGAATCATCAAAATTTATATGACCTTTAGTAATCATTGGGAATTTGGAATAGATGGCAATTCCATAATAATTTTTATAAATTTTATTAAAGGTCATTCTTTCATGATAATACGCTGCATTACTTAATTTATGAAGGGTATCTTTTGTTGGAAATTTTTCTGCATCATCTTGAGCGTAAAATTCTTGAAAACAGATGAGATCGGCGTTTTCTCTTTTTATAAAACTAAAAATTGAATCGCGATTTGAATAATCATTTTCCTCCGTGACGGCAAAAACATTAAAATTTCTAACATTGTAACTTAACACTTTTAATGCATTTTCTGGCACAATTTTATCTTTTCCAAATGGGGAACTGTAAAATCTAAAATGTAAGCCTCCACCAATCAAGATAAAAAATAAAACAACAAAAAACCACCTAGATTTAGCAATGGCCCAAATAACTAAAAAAACAAAAGTAACTAGGATAATTATTGGGTAAGCTAAACCAAAAAATGGAATGATCCATAGAGTATTTGGATGAACATAAGGTGATAAATAAGCTAGGACAAGAGAAAATAGGCACAAAACCGTACCAATTTTAAATATCAGTGAAATTTTAAATATAGATTTTAAAAATCGTAACATTATTTACTTTGTTTGAACAAAAATTCTTTCTCAGCTTTACTTAAAGACTCATAACCTGATTTAGATATTTTGTCTAAAATTTTATTTGTTTGTTCTTGTTTTTGCTTTGCTTCCATATTGTAATCCTCATCCGTCTTTTTTATTCTTGTTGAATGACTAGAACTACGTTTATTTGAAGACATTTTAAAATTACTGAAAAAATTGATTATCCGATATAAAAATTTTTCAAATCTATAAACAAAATTTTGTGAACTATTTGCCTGCTGCGATGCTACAACTCCAATTACTGCGCCTCCTAAATGGGCAAAATG
>CAZHLZ010000209.1:2820-6968 GCA_964532475.1 uncultured Chitinophaga sp. | reverse complement strand
AAAACAGTATTTCCTTCATCAACCAAACGATTTAAAACCAATAATAGCATTCGGATATCTTCAAAATGTAAGCCAATTGAAGGTTCATCCAAAATATAAATGGTATTTCCAGTTCCTTTTTTTGACAATTCAGTAGCTAATTTGATGCGTTGAGCTTCTCCTCCAGATAAAGTTGTGGAAGGTTGTCCTAATTTAATATAACCCAAACCAACGGAGAGTAAAGTATCTAAAACTCGATGAATTTTTGGAATTTTTTCAAAAAATGGAACAGCATCCTCAATGGTCATTTCTAGGACATCGTTGATTGATTTTCCTTTGTATCTAACTTCCAAGGTTTCTCCGTTATATCTTTTTCCCTGGCAGCTTTCGCATTCAACATAAACATCGGGTAAAAAATTCATTTCTACCACTTTGATACCACCGCCACCGCAGGTTTCACATCTTCCGCCAGCTACATTAAATGAAAAACGACCAGGTTTGTAACCTCGAATTTGAGCTTCTGGAATAGAAGCAAATAATGTCCTAATTTCTGTAAAAACATTAGTATATGTTGCTGGATTCGAACGTGGTGTTCTCCCAATCGGATTTTGATCGATTTCAATTACCTTATCTAAAAACTCGATTCCCTTAATGCTTTTATATTCCATTGGTGTTTTAACACCGTTGTAAATATGCGCGTTCAAAATTGGATATAAAGTATGGTGAATTAAGGTCGATTTTCCACTTCCAGAAACACCCGTAATACAAGTCAATGTTCCAAGTGGAATGTGCAAGTCAACATTTTTCAAATTGTGACCATTCGCACCAATTAAACTCAATTTTTTGCCATTCCCTTTTCTTCTTTTTGAAGGAATTTCAATTTTCATTTCTCCATGTAAATACTTGGTTGTAAACGAATTATTTACTTTAATTTCGGAAAAAGGAGCAGCATTGATTATTTCACCACCATGAACTCCGGCTTTTGGACCAATATCTACGAGAAAGTCGGCGGATTCAATCATTTCACGATCGTGTTCAACAACAATAACCGTGTTTCCAGTGTCTCTCAACCTCTTGAGGGAAGAAATTAAACGAGAATTATCACGTTGATGTAAACCGATACTTGGTTCGTCCAAGACGTACAAAACGTTCATTAACTCAGAACCAATTTGGGTTGCTAATCTAATTCGCTGTGCCTCACCACCTGAAAGGGTTTTTGCGGAGCGATGTAGGGACAAATACTCCAAACCAACTTCAAGAATAAAATTGATACGCGTTCTAATTTCTTTAATTATTTCGGTTCCAATGAAAAGCTCTTGCTTATCCAATTTTTTCTCAATTCCATCAAACCAAACAGCTAGGTCACGAATATCCATTTGCGCCAAATCGCCTAAATGTTCCTCACCAATTTTGAAAAAATGAGCCTCTTTTTTAAGTCGAGTCCCTTTACATTCTGGGCATAATACACGATTCATGAAATTTTGCGCCCAACGTTGAATAGCAGCTGAACTTTCTTCAGAATGTCTAGAAACAAATTGAATAATTCCTTCAAAAATTATTGATTTATCTTTTGGAGAACGTTCCAATCCTTCATTTCCGTAAAGTAAAACATGGATTGTGTCATCTGAAATGTCTTTTATTGGAGTATTTAAAGTGAATCCCTCTTGAGCAAGAAAGGCATCAATTTTGTCAAAAATCCATGTGCGTTTGTACTCTCCAATTGGAGCAATTCCTCCTTTTTTGATAGAAATATTTTTATCCGGAATGATTTTATCGATATCAACTTCTGAAATTTCACCTAAACCACTGCAAGTTGGACACGCACCATAAGGTGAATTGAAAGAAAATAAGTTTGGTTCAGGGTCAGGGTAACTAATTCCTGAACTAGGGCACATTAAAGTTCTACTAAAATGTTTGACTTCATTTGTCTCAAAATCCATAATCATCATGGACTTGTTTCCGTGTTTCATTGCAAGTAAAACCGTGTCGTAAAGTCGTTTTCTGTCTTTTTTGTCGGCAACAATTCGATCAACAACAAGTTCAATGTCATGGACTTTGTAACGGTCTAATCGCATTCCGCTTTCGATTTCTTTTATTTCTCCGTCAATTCGAACTTTTGAAAAACCTGATTTACGTAATTGCTCAAATAATTCACGGTAGTGACCTTTTCTTGCCTTGATTTTTGGAGCAAGTACAATAATTTTTTTTGAATCGTATTTTTCAAGAATAATATCTACAATTTGTTCGTCAGAATATTTGACCATTTTTTCATCACTTACATAAGAATAAGCGGTTGAAACTCTTGCGAATAAAAGTCTTAGGAAATCATAAATTTCAGTAATTGTACCAACTGTTGACCTTGGTGAACGAGAAACAGTTTTTTGTTCGATTGAAATTACAGGGCTTAATCCTTCAATTTTATCGACATCAGGTCTTTCTAATCCACCTAAGAACTGACGAGCATAGGAAGAAAATGTTTCAATGTATCGTCTTTGACCTTCAGCAAAAATAGTATCAAAAGCTAATGAAGATTTTCCTGAGCCAGACAAACCTGTAAAAACAATTAACTTGTTTCTCGGTATTTTTAAGTCTATATTTTTGAGGTTATGTTCTCTAGCACCGAAGACTTCAATATAAGTTTGGTCTTCTTTCAATTTTTCATCCATAAATAATTTATTTATTCTCTTTCGGTGGATGGTATTTGATGGTAAATCTGTACAAAACTACAAAAACTACGATGAAAAATAGGTTAAAAAATAATAATGGCATCAATATTTTTAATTTACAGAGATAAATCATAAAAACACTAATTGCCGTTGAGAAAAATGAAACGAAGGTAAAAACATACCATACTTGTCTGTCATTTAGTCCAGCATATACCAAATGATGAGTTGTATGGTCTTTACCTCCCACCATGGGTGATTGTCCTTTTTTTAGTCGATTGATAATAACAGTAAGGGTGTCAGCGGCTGCGGGTGTTAAAGCAACCAAGCAAATAAAAGCGCCAACCCAGGAAGGTGAGTTTGTTAATTCTCCCACATTTAATAAAAATTTAATTGAAAAGAAGGCTACAAATAATCCAACAAATTGACTACCAGCATCCCCCATAAAGAGTTTTGAAGGATTGATATTGTAATTCAAAAAACCAAGTAATGCCCCAATTTGTGAAACCAAAATGATTGACCAAATATTTCTATTAAAATCAAATAAAATAAAGGATGAAATAAGGCAAGCTAAAAGGATAAAAGTTGTTGTTGTACCTGTAATTCCATCCATATTATCAAGCATATTAAGCGAATTCATAAGTGCAACAACCCAAATAACAGTCAAAGTTGCATCAATCGAAAATACATGAGTTAAGTCGATAATAGTGTTAGTTAATACGAAAACAACTCCACATAGAATTTGAATAAAAAGTTTAACAAGAGGTTTTGTATTATAAGCATCATCTGCAAGCCCCATTAAGAAAGCAAGAGTACTTGCAGTTAGTAATCCTACAAATTCAGTATTTTTAAAAATTGATTCATCTTCACTAAAAACGATACTAAACCCTATTGTAGTAAAAACAAAAACGATAAAAAGACTTACTCCTCCAAGTGATGGTTTTGATTGATTACTCCAACGAATGACAACATCATTATTATTTCTAATTCCTAGAGATTTGGAAAAACGAAGAAGCAAGGAATTAATTATCATTGAAACAATAATACCTGCAAGCAAAAAACCACCTAATTGTAATAATTTAATGTACATTTTATTTTCTTATTCTTAGAAATTTTAATATTCTGTTTATTAGATTTTTTTTGCCTTTTGATCCTTCTTCATAATAGTATCCGCCACCATAGCCGTAACCATACCCATAGTTGTAACCGTAGTCATAACCATAACCACCTCTTCCAGGTACAACACCATTTAATATTACATTTAATGATTTAATTTGTTGAACTTCAAATAATTCTTTCACCCTTTCAGCAAAAATACGTTTGGAATAGTGTGCTTTAAAAACATAAATTGGAATATCAGCAGAGGCTAAAATCTGTACTCCATCAGAAACTAATCCAACTGGTGGATTATCAATTATTATGATATCGTACATAGTTTTGATTTTCTCCAAAATATTTTGAAAATCTTTACTTAAAATTAATTCAGAAGGATTTGGAGGGACAGGA
>CAZHLZ010000209.1:0-2810 GCA_964532475.1 uncultured Chitinophaga sp. | reverse complement strand
GGACCTGCGGTGATGTAATCTAAATTTTGAATATCTGATTTATGAATACATTCGATCAATGAAATTTGATTCACAATCAGGTTACTCATTCCATTATCATTGTTTGTATTAAAACCTAAATGGATTTTTGGTTTACGTAAATCCAAATCGATTACAATCGTTCGTTTTCCTGACATTGCTAAGATTGCAGCTAAATTTAATGCTACGAATGTTTTACCTTCACCAGAAATGGAAGATGAAATAGCAATTGTTTGAGCATTTTTGTTTATAAAACTCATATTTGCTCGGATGTGTCTTAGGGATTCTGAAAGCATTGATTTTGGAGAATCATGGACAATAATTTGAGAGAAATCCATACTTCTTTTAGTAATTGGAACCGCCCCCAAGATACTTGCTCTTTCAGGAAGTAACATTTTTAATTCTTCCGTATTATTTATTTCATTAAATGTGAAATATTTAAATGCTAGGTAAGTTAAACCTAATAACAAACCAACAAATAAAAATCCACCATAAACCATCTTGGTATTTGGGCTTATTGGAGCATTTGAAATTTCTGGTTGAGTTAGAACTCTATTATTACTGGAGAAACCTGCTTTAGAAATTGAATACAATACCTTTTTCTCAGCCAATAATGTATAATATTTCTCATTTAAATCCTGCAATGATTTTAAACGATTATACTCCATTTTTTTGTCTGGTAAACTGAAATATTCGCTTTCAAATCCTCCCAATTTTGATTGCAATAACTTTTGGTTTTGATATAGTCTGTCTAGAATTGTTGTAACACTTTTTTTTATGGAATTAATTTTACTATTAATTTTAACATTTATATCTTTAATAACTGCGTTTTCTTCCGTAATTTCAAATAATAAATCTTCCTTTTTTTCTAACAAAGTGTATAAATCTTGAATTTGTTTAGAAAGAGAATTTTCAAAACTTTTACCCAACATTTCTGGTATTAACTTGTATATTTCAAGGCGATTGGGTTCAGCTTTTAGTTTACTATTCACAAGCTTTAAAGTGGAGATTTCACCATCTACTTCATATAATTTATCGGAAATCGAATTTATATTTTCGCTTATATTTTTCCCCATTTCATCTGGGTCTGGAAGATTTGATACCTTAAGGTAGCGTGTTAAGCTGTCCTTTGATTCTTTCAATTCAGTGGCAATTGAATCTAATTGTATATCAATAAAACTTAAAATATTTTCAGATGACTTTTTTTGCAACTGATCGTCATATTCAAAGAATGACGACGTTAATGAAACAATAATATCTTTGCAAAGTAAAGGATTATTACCTTTGTAGTTAATTAAAACCGTTTGCGCTTCTGGATCGGCTGGACTTACCTCCAAGCCAGCAATAAGGCGTTTATTTAATGATTGGATTTCATTAAAAACAAAATAAAGTTCGTTTTCATTTTTTAGCTCATTATATGCAAATTGATCATGTATCTTAAAAACAATATCAAAATCTTCATTTGTAATATGTTGTTCGATTTTACCACTAACACTTTTTTGAACTCCATTCTTTAAATAGGAAAATTTTACGGTGTTCCCATTTGAATTAATAAAAATTGGCACATTACAAAGTGATGAATCTTTCAAGGAATAAGGAATCACATTAAAACAACTTAAGTGATACAATTCTTCCGTTAAGATATTACCCTTTGAAAATAAACTTACATTCAAATTTAAGCGTTCTATTGCTTTTTCAAAAAGGAACTCCGATTTAAGCAATTCAATTTCAGAAGATATTTCATTGCTGTTTTGAGTGATGTTTTCAAGGTCCAAGACTTCTTTTCCTTGATCATTTTTTTCAATTTGAATCACAGAACTCGACTTGTAAACCATTTTGGTATACCTCAAATACATAAAGGCAATACCTAAAAAAACGGCAATAAACAGCAAAGGTAAAAACCAATACCTCCTGAGGACAGACCTTAGTAAGTGGGGGTTATAACCTTTGTTTATGATTAAACTTTTTTGACTTGAATTCACTTAATTTACTCTACTTAATACTGTTAATACTACCACTAAACTAGATAAAATCGTTACAAAAGGTGCTACTTGTGCCAATACTTCTCTAGCTAATCTAGGATTTGGCTCCACATAAATGTAATCATTTGATTGTACAATCATATCCGTATAATTTAAGCCTTCAACTTTACTTAAATCAATTAAGAAAATTTGTCTTTTGCCATTTATTTTCCGCATCAATTTTATCGTATTTGCCTTTCCTCTTTCAGTAATCCCACCAGCTTGGGCAATTGCTTCCATCAAAGTTGTATTTGTATTTAGTAAAGGAATTACTTTTGCATCGCTACCATCACCAGGAAACACGATAACTCGCTGATTAGTAACTCTTACTTGAACAAATGGTCTTTGATGTTCTTTGGAATACAATTTAGCTAAGGTATCTTGGCATTGAGAAATCGTCAAACCTTCTACATGCACATTGCCAATAACAGGTAGCTCTGAAAAACCATCCTGTTTTACAATGTATTCCATTTCTTTCGAATTCATTGCCGTTGTATTCACACCACCAACACCTGTTTGGTTATCGATAATTTTATGCCCTAAATTGTTACTAATTGTGAATGAAAATTTATCATCTTTTGAAATTCGATATTCCTCGGTTGGTTTCATAGGAATAGAGTCATACTTAAAATCTCCGCCTTTGGGAGTTTTAAACATGATATTACTATTTACTCCACAAGACAAAAGAATCAAGTTCAAAAAAAATATTGAAAGTATCTTAATTATCTTATTATTTTTCATTTTTTACCTTTTCCATTAATGAATCGTAAT